>DOFS01000019.1 GCA_003523945.1 Nitrospiraceae bacterium
ATCGGGAGCGAGTCCGAGTCTGCAGAGAGAGGGAAGTGTAATCCGGGGAGTAGAATCGTCCCCCCGGGATTACACAGACTGATATCCGGAGGGCGCTATCGTGACGCCTTTTTCTTTCCCGGAGACTTCTTCATGCGCACTGCGGCTTTTTTTGCCGGTTTCTTTTTTGCGACTTTTGCCATGATCCCACCTCCCTTCCAAATAATATCGTAGGCAATACTATCCAGGGTTATCGGTAGGACGATAAAAATCCTGAGGGATCGTAAGGAATTTCCTGCTGGCCGGTGAGAAGACGATGAGCAGGAAGGATCCTGAGGGAACGAATTGGAGTGATGCAGCTTTCAGAAAATTTTCAGACAGGAGGTTCATGGGAGGACTGCAAGGAGGGAGAGGGATTTGAAGGACAGACGGCTGGAAGACGAAGACAAAACGTGGCACCTTCCCCAGGCTGGCTTTCCACAGTGATCGTTCCACCATGCAGTTCCACCAATTGTTTCACAATTGAAAGGCCCAGCCCCAGCCCCTGCGTGCCGATTTCTGGAACCCGATGAGCCTGGAAAAACGGCTGAAAGAGACTGGCTTGAGCTTCTCGGGGAATCCCGGGTCCGGTGTCGGAAATTTTCAAGAGGATGTAATCCGGAGGCGCTGGACAGGCCTTCACCCGAATATGTCCATGTTCTGGGGTAAATTTATGGGCATTGTGGACGAGATTGGTGAGAATTTGGTGGAGGCGGTCCGGGTCTCCCCAGACGGTCAAATTGTCTACTGTGGTTTCGACCGTCAGGTGTTGATCCTTGGTCTGGGTGAACAGCTGCAATTCCTGTGTGACATCGTCAAGGAGTTCAGCCAGTGACACAGATTTATGGGCTAACCGGATGGTTCCTGCCTCAATCCGGGACAGGTCGAGGAGGTCGGCAATCATGCGGGTGAGTCGATTGGCATTGGCACTGATTCTGGTGAGGTAGAGGTGCTGACGTTCGGCAAGCGGCCCCACCATTCCATGAAGCAGGTTTTCCGTAAATCCCTTAATCGAGGTCAATGGCGTACGCAATTCATGGGAGCAATGCGAGAGGAATTGTGATTTCATCCGGTCAAGTTCCTTAAGCCGGTGGTTGGCGGCTTCCAGGTCTGTGTTGGCCTGTTGTAATTCAAGTGTTCGCTCCTGCACTTTGGTTTCCAGGCCGATGTTCAGGGCTTCAATCTCGTCATAGGCCAATGCGGTATCAAGGGCGATGGCCATTTGGTGCGCGACCGTGGACAATAGGTTTTGTTCAGTGATGGGGATAGGTTTCGAGTGCCTGCTCCCGACCATCAGCACACCAAGGGGTTGATTCTGACTAATCAGTGAAAGCGCCACTCCACTTTTGGTCCCGGCCTCGGCCAGCATCTGTCGAGTGGTGGGGTGACACTGACTCAGAAGTTCCTGGATGTTTTCCATGACCATGGGATGTTGCGTGTGGAGCGTCGTGTGAAGAGGGTCCTGCTCGGAAGAGGTGATGCGTGCCTCTTCAGCCAATGTCTTCCAGTGTGCCGACATTCCTTCCGATTCAATCTGGTGAAAAAGCTGACGCGGTGCGTCCCAGACGGCCGCCCAGGCATGGTCAAAGGGGAGCGAGCTCACAATGGCTTTGAGTCCCGCCCCAATAATAGTTTCCCGGTCGAGGGTTGAGCCGATGTGAAGGGTGAGGTGATGGAGCATGGTCAATTCATCGACTCGCCGACGTATTTCGATCAATGTATGCTCTTGCTCGAGATAGGCCTCCCGCAATTCTTCGTGCCGCTGTTCAGCCGACTCTATTTGTTCTTGAATAATTTTTCCCCGTTCTTGAAGCTCCAGGCGATCTCCCCACAGTCGTCTGGCCAAGGGAAGGCTGAGCATCGTGAGCAGAAAGAGTCCGGCATTGACCCACCAGGGCTGATCGGGGGCGACGACTCTCAAGGTCGCGAAGACCGCAAGTCCCAATGCGATTCCTCCCAGAACCCATCCACGGATTGTCTTTTCTTCGGGTTCCCAGGTAAAAGCCCATTCGCAATAGGGAGCACCCTCGGCGATGCAGCACCGATCCTGGATGAGCGCGGCCGATTTTCCAAACATGCGGGCCGGGACTTCCGCAACGGTCGCCTTTGTCGTCTGGCATATCCGTTCGGCGCAGCCTCGGAGATAAGGGCCGAACTGCCTGATGGTGGACTGGGAAAATTGTAGCCGCATCACGGCATGTCCCTTCGTGACCGACACGACCTGGGGTTTTAGCGATCCTTTGGTAAATTTTTCTACAAAGTGGGGGAAAAGGCGGTATATCTGGGCAATGGAAAAGGGCCGTCCCAGGATTTGAATAATGGGCGAGAGAAATTTTTCCCGTCCCAGATTGAAGTGGAAATTGTCCTGGTGCGAGAGTTGAACCGAAAATTCGGCCAGAAACATGGCAAATTCATAGGAATAGCTGTTCCAGTGATTCTTGAGAAAATCAATGGTCACATGGTAGGCCCGGTCAGGAATCCGCTCGTTCAGCAAGGCCACCAGAGTTTCTAGCGCCGTCTCTGCGGCCTCAGCTCCCTGTCTGTGTGTGATGACATCTTCAAGATATTCAAGATTGGCCCGGATGGCGATTCCGCTAACATCCTGAATGGTTACGCCTTGAGGATCTTTTCCGAATGGGCGGAACTCCATGAGCGGACGCTCCACAATGCGATGGGATTTTGGTAAGAGCGGCATGAGCGTCCCTTATCAGCAGGCAAACCGGTAAAAGGAACTGTAATGGAAAACGGAGAAAGGGTGAAGAGAGGCAATCACAATTTAATGCAGCAGCCTTAGAAATTCATCCGCAGGGACAAGGCCCCGACGTGCAAGGTGGTATCCCAATCACCGTTCAATAGAGGCTGTTGGTTATTGCGAACGCCCCGCTCCTGATACAGCAAGATTTGATAGGCCACATCAATCCCGATGGCTTTTGCGCCCAAACTGTCGCAGGGGAGTAACCCTAAAAATTTTGCTGGAGCATGACAGAGGAAGCCCATGCCAGCTGAAAACGCATTAAAATCCGAATCCGGAACCGCCGGTTCGAATGTTCGGCTGGGAATGGGACTTTCGGATCTGACGTATCCCGTTCGAAAGGCCACATCCCAATGGGGAAGCGCCCGGGGGGAGAGCGCTTTGAATTCAGTTCCTACCATGAGGACCCAGGCATCTCCATAGTTACGGGGATTGGGTATGACGGCTCCATTTGAGAGATTCAGGTTGAGATCTTTGAAATCGGACCAATCGGCATAGTCGAGATCGACTTCAACCTTCCACTCATGTTGAGCGTTCCGTACAGGCCATCCGGCGATGGCCCACGTGTAGACATTGGGGAGTTCAATGGTTGTGGTCGCGCTGGCGAGACGGGTTCCACCGGCAATAAAGTCTCCTTTGAGATTCAAGTCAGATCCGTGCCGATACACAAATGCGAGATTGACAAGCGGACGGCCGTCCTGATTGCGAAGCGGTGTCCAGAGGACACTGGCATTAAATCCCAGGGCGGTGTCATCTCCATTTCCCTCAAGGCCGGTTCCCGCGGGTATCCCAAATGCATTGCCTGGTGCCGCATTCTGTTGGAGTTCTGCATGACCTTCTCCCAGGAAGTCGGCAAAGGTATAAATATCCAGGCCTCCCCCCAGGGAGATATAGTCGTTAAGCTTATAGGCGAGAGTCGGCTTGATATCGAAAAGGGGGAGTGATGCACTCGTGAGTAGGGGAGAAATCAGGCTATCATCGGGGTAATCGACTTTCAGGGCAAACGGGTTGGTAACCCCGATCCCTATAGTCCAATTTGGGAGATTGTCGAGGCCTAAGGCCGGTAGGTGCGCGGTAAGAAAGAATGTGCTGGGTGGGGGAGAGGCAATCGTCCTACCAAAACCACCCTTCACGGATGGTCCAAGGTCACTGTTAAATCGAACCGTGCCTCCGATCAAGAGGGTCCCAACAGAAAATTGTATGCCTTTTAATTGGGCCATGCCAGCTGGATTGTAGTGCAGAGCGGAAGCATCATCAGCTTGGGCCGTGAAGGCGGCGCCTTGGCCGGTCGCCGAAGCGCTGTGATCCAGAATGCGAAAACCTTCAGCACGCACTGTTTGAGGAATGATCAAGATGTTTATGAGCCCGATGAGGCAGATAAAGGCCAGGGGGCGAGGGATTATGGTGGTCACGTCTCCTCCTTGAGAGCGGGAACTGCCCAGTAATTTCGGTAAATATGTAGGAAAGACGGGAAAAGATAGCAATGTTGATCATGAAGGAGCAACGAGTAACAATAGCGAAGAGGGAGTGGTGACCGTGGACGTCCTTTCTATTTTGGCAGGAATGTCGATTCGTGCGCAGGGATTCTGTTCCCAAAGTCGGACAGGTGAATGTTGAAAAGGAGAATGGCATGCGGGTGAAAAAACTGTTGCATACGCGAATGCGGGTGAGTGACATGGAGCAGACGCTGGGGTTTTATCGAAGCGTCTTAGGTCTGGAGGTCGTGGAGCAAAAGGTCTCACCACGGGGGTCGCATCTGGCATTTTTGGCTGTCCCCAATAGTGAAGAACTGATTGAGTTGTGCAGTTTTCCGAGTAGCGGGGCCGTCAAGGTTCAGGAGGATCTTGTCCATTTGGCCTTTGAAGTGGAGGATCTGGATCAGACGATTCAGGAACTTCAAGCCAAAGGTGTGCCGATCACAGATGGCCCCACCCAATCCTCATCCGGCAGCCGGTTTATTTTTATCGATGCGCCTGATGGGTATGAAATTGAGTTGATACAACGACCAGCGGGAGTCGCCATCGTCTAATCATCACGTGGCAAGACAAGAGTTGATGAATATACCCAAACCTACCCCTCAAGTTCTCTCTGACCAGCCAGGCCGGTTGAGCGGAATATTGAACAATCTCCCCAAGCAACCAGGGGTCTATCTCTTTAAGGATCGACGAGGCGACATTATTTATATTGGAAAGGCCGCCGTGTTATCCGACCGTGTGCGATCGTATTTCCAACATGGGGCCGATCTGACCCCTAAAAACCGGGTGTTGTATTCGCAGATCGCCGATCTGGAAACGATCGTCACCCACTCGGAATTCGAAGCCCTCATTTTAGAAAGTAATCTGATCAAGCGTCATCGTCCACGGTTCAATGTGGTCCTCCGGGACGACAAGCAATATCCCTATCTCCGGTTGCCGATTCAGGATGATTTCCCGAGGCTATCCATTGTCCGCCGGATCAAGCAGGACAAGGCGTTATATTTTGGCCCGTATGTCCCCACGGGAGCCATGCGCGATACCCTGAAAGTCATTCGCAAGGTCTTCCCCCTGGCCACCTGCACGATCGACATTAATGGGACCGCTGAGCGGGCCTGCCTGGAATTTGAAATCAAGCGTTGCATGGCCCCTTGCACGGGAAATCAGACGAAGGAGGCGTATCATCAGATTGTCAAACAGGTTCGTTGGTTTTTAGAGGGGCGGGACACGGAGTTACTCGAGTCATTACGGTCAGGCATGCAGGAAGCGGCGGAGCGGGAAGCGTTTGAAGAGGCGGCGCGTCTTCGTGACCAGATAGGCAACATTGAGCGGATGTTGGCTAAACAACGAGTCGCGCAGATTAGTGCTCGGGAACAGGATATCGTGGGTTTGGCCAGAACCGGTGGGGCGGTGGATGTGCAGATGTTGTTTGTGCGAGGCGGCCTGTTGATCGGCCGTCGGGATTTCTTTTGGTCCGACGCTCACGGCGTCAGCGATGAAGAGCTGGTGCGTTCGACGCTTGAACAGTTTTATGCCAAATCAGTCGTCCCCCCAAAGGAGATTTTGCTTCCTGTGGGGTTTGACGATCAACCCTTACTTCAGCGCTGGTTGTCTGAAAAAAAGGAGGAAGCCGTTCGTGTGCTGGTTCCGGAACGGGGGCCCAAATATCAATTGCTCCAGCTCGCACAGGAAAATGCTGCGGTGGCTCTCAAAGAACATCTTCGGGTGCAAACCGAATCCAGTGAGGCGGTGGAAGAGCTTCAGGCGCTTCTGGGGTTGCCACAAATTCCTGCTCGGATTGAATGTTTTGATATCTCCAATACCATGGGAACCCATTCAGTGGCCTCCATGGTGGTTTGGGAACAGGGCAGAATGAAGAAATCCGACTATCGGCGATTTCGCATTAAAACGGTGGAGGGCGCCAATGACTTCGCCAGTATGCATGAAGTGGTGAAGCGCCGTTATGGCGGATCGTTGGCCACCAAACCAGGAAAATCGTTGCCGGAGCCCGACCTGGTCGTGATCGATGGTGGAGCCGGACAATTAGGCGCGGCCATGGAAGCGATGGCGGCCGTTGGTCTTTCCCGCGTCTTTATTTGCGGCCTGGCCAAAGCGAAGGGTGACAAAGAGGAACGGATTTTTCTTCCTGGTCAGAAGACTCCTATCATTCTGCCCGTGAAATCACCGGCCACGCGGCTGGTCCAAACCATTCGAGATGAAGCGCATCGCTTTGCGATCACCTTCCACCGCAAATTGCGTGGTGAGGCGATGATTCCTATCCACCCCCTACGTTCCTCCACATCTTCCAAAGCCGTACCCTAATCATCAATCGGCCTGTTGTGATGGTGTCGGCTATGGTTGGCGATGCCTCCTAAGTTTTCGCGAGGCGTGATGGTGGATCACTTCGAAAAA
>DOFS01000218.1 GCA_003523945.1 Nitrospiraceae bacterium
CGAGGGGTCGTGTTGGAAGCGAAATTAGATAAGGGACGCGGGCCGGTTGCCACGGTGTTGATTCAAGCGGGAACCCTCCGAATCGGAGATTCGTTTGTGGTGGGGTCCGTGAGTGGCCGGGTTCGAGGATTAACATCGGATAAAGGTGAACGACTGAAAGAGGCTGGGCCATCGATCCCAATTGAAGTCATCGGCTTATTGGGTGTTCCTGAAGCCGGCGATCAACTGGTTGTGGTGAAGGATGAGCGGGCAGCCAGGGAAATTGCCCAGGCCCGGCATCAAAAGCAAAAAGATGTCGGCCTAGCGTCCTCGTCTAGAAGAACGCTTGAGGAGCTTTACGCAGAATCTAAAGACGGGGAAATCAAGGAATTGCCGCTTCTAATCAAGGCCGATGTTCAAGGATCGGTAGGGGCTTTGGGCGATGCGCTTCTGAAGATTTCCACCAATGCGGTAAAGCTTAAGCTCATTCATAGTGGAGTCGGAGGCATCAACGAAACTGATGTGTTGTTAGCGGCTGCTTCAAAAGCGATTATCATTGGATTCCATGTTCGTCCGGATTCGAAAGCGGCCGCTATTGCTGAGCGTGAAGGTGTGGAAATTCGTTTGTACACTATTATCTATAATATTCTTGATGATATTCGTTCTGCTGCCGAAGGGCTTTTGGCTCCGACGATCAAGGAGCGAGTTATGGGCCATGCGGAGGTTCGGCAATTATTCTCTGTTCCGAAAATGGGCACCATTGCTGGCTGTTACATCAACGATGGGTCGATATCCCGTGCAAATACCAAGGTGCGGGTTGTTCGTGATCAAGTGACCATCTATGAAGGAAAGATTGGGTCATTGAGGCGTTTCAAGGACGATGCACGGGAAGTTCAGCAGGGCTATGAATGTGGAATCGGGGTTGAGAATTTTAATGATTTAAAAGTCGGTGATGTGTTAGAGGCCTATGTATTGGAAGAGGAGGCCACAAAACTATAGCGCCTGTTGGGTAAGGGAGTCCAGATGGGGATGATGGTGGGGTTGTGCACGGTGGAACTCCACTTTCCTGATGTACAATCGCTGAAAGGTAAGCGTCAGATTCTCTCAAGCCTGATTAACCGACTGAGGAATCGTTTTAATGTTTCCGTTGCTGAAATTGATGAACATGACCTTTGGCAAAAAGCCATACTGGGAGTGGCGTGTGTGGCGAATGACACGGGAAGGGTCAATCAAATCTTAGACCAGGCCCTCAACCTTATTCGATCTAATCCCTCCCTGGAGCTCTTACGATCCCAGATTGAAATTCTGTAAGCTCCAATTTTATTTTTCATGTCATGGCAAAAACAAACGTCAGTCGGGCGACACGGGTTGCCGATCAGATCAGGATGGAAGTGGCAGAGATTCTTTCCAGAAAAACTAAAGATCCACGTATTCAATTTGTGACGGTAACAGGTGTGAAAATGACGGGGGATCTCAAAATCGCACGGGTATATGTGACCGCATTGGATCAAGTCCATTTTGATCAGGTAACCGGCCCGGGGCTGAAGAGTGCCGTGGGGTTTATTCGAACGGAATTGGGCCGCCGGTTAAATCTGCGGTATACACCGGAATTAGTCTTTTATCGTGATACCAGTGCCGAATACGGCAATCGGATTGAAAAGTTGTTGGATTCTCTTCCCGAGGAAGCTGGGGACCTGAGCCATCCCTTCTCTCCTAACAAGAGCGAAAGCTTAGACGAGTAATGGCACCAGCAGGTTCTTGTATCGACCATTCTGAAGCCGGGAAGGTAGCGCAAAGGATGTCCTTGGATGGAGTCCTAAATGTGAATAAGCCTGATGGATGGACATCCCATGATGTGGTGCAACGGATCCGGTCTGGGTTGGGTATTCAGAAAGTCGGGCATGCGGGTACTTTAGATCCTCATGCGACAGGGGTATTGCCGGTCTTAATTGGAAAAGGAACCAAAGTAGCGCAGTATCTTTTGGGGTGGGAAAAAGAGTACGGCGCGGTGCTTCAATTAGGGCAACGGACTGATACGCAAGATGCTTGGGGTACCGTATTACAAGAATCACCAGTGGAATCGCTGACAGAAGATTCTATCCGCGCAGTTTTTACGAAGTTTCAAGGGTCTATTCAACAAGTGCCACCAATGTACTCCGCTATGAAAATCGGGGGGCAACCCTTGTATAAAAAAGCCAGGAAAGGTGAAACTGTTGACCGACCGGCTAAAACCGTGGTGATCCATCATTTAGAAATCCAAAGAATAGATATCCCTGATGTCGCGTTTCGAGTTGTGTGTTCCAAGGGAACCTATGTTCGGACTCTCTGCGAAGATATTGGGAATTTGTTACACGTGGGTGGCCATTTGAAATGGCTTCAACGTCGACGGGTCGGGCCTATTCATGTTGATCAGGCGCTTGATGTGGAAGCCTTGCTGGGAGGGCTTGAATTTTCCAATTTGGATGGGGCATTTTTGGGGTTAGACCAGGCCTTGGATGGATTTCCTGCTGTTGAGGTCGATGGGGATGATGCTCGCAAAGTACTCCATGGCAATGCGATCTCCTGGGATCGCGTAGACAACTCGTGTTTGGAATCAAACGTTTCCCCGAGGGGAGACAATATGGTGAGAGTAAAACAAAAAGATGGGCAATTGCTTGCTCTGGGGAGAGGTCCGGTGTTCCAGGCAGGCAAGGCAGGTCCGGTTTTAGCGATTGAAACCGTATTCGCCTAGCATCTGAGAAAAATGAGTTACGCTTAAGTATGATAGTTATGATGGATGGGACCACATTCGGAGAATGAATTTCTTACTGAACTCATGGAACTTTGAGGAACTGAAGGAGGAGTTATGGGCTTAACGAAAGAAGCAAAAACGGCGGCAATTGAATCTCATCGGATTCATGACAAGGACACGGGATCGTCTGAAGTGCAGATTTCCTTGTTAACAAATAGAATTACGAGTTTGACCGAACATTTCAAAACACACAAAAAAGACCATCATTCCCGACGGGGCCTCCTGCGAATGGTGAGCAAGCGAAGAAAGTTACTAGATTATTTGCGGCGAAGAGATGAGGGTAAATATCAAGCGGTGATCGCTGCATTAGGTATACGTAAATAAAAAAGAATAAAGACATTAAAGGTGAGCAGATTCAATGAGATGGGTGACAGGTGTCCGGTTCTCAATGCGAAGCAAAGCCTCAGACTCCATATCAATATATCCACTCAAGGATCAGAAAGGTTGAAACATGATTCATGTCGTTGAAATGGAAGTTGGTGGCCGACCGCTTCGTTTAGAAACTGGTCGAATGGCAAAACAAGCGGATGGTGCCGTGTTGGCGACCTATGGGGATACGGTGGTGTTGGCCACTGCGGTAGCCTCAAAGACCCTCAAACCGGACGCCGATTTCTTGCCTCTCACCGTGAACTATCAGGAAAAAGCCTACGCAGCCGGGAAAATACCCGGTGGATTTTTCAAACGGGAAGGGGCCCCAAGCGAAAAAGAGGTGTTAACCAGCCGACTCATTGACCGGCCTATTCGGCCATTAATGCCGGAAGGGTACTTTTATGAAACCCAGATCATTGTATCGGTGCTCTCTATTGATCAGACCATGTCCTCTGACGTCATCGGCATTGTCGCCGCTTCGGCAGCGCTCGCCGTTTCTGATATTCCCGGATCAGGGTTATTGGCAGGGGTAAGAATTGGAAGAGTGAACGGCCAATTTGTGGTCAATCCCGATAAGAAGGCCCAGGAGAAAAGCGAGTTAAATCTCGTGGTAGCCGGGACGAAGGACGCCGTGATGATGGTCGAAGCTGGTGCGGATGGGCTTTCGGAAGACACGATGATTGACGCGATCGAACTGGCTCATGGTGAAATTAAGCATATCGTCGCCAAAATTGAAGAATTGCAAGCGAAGGCGGGCAAAGCCAAGCGGGTGTTGCAGGTGGAAGCCATTGATTCTGAAATTGAGCAAGCCGTACGCAAAGTCGCGGCCGCTCCCATTGGTGAAGCCATGTATATCGCGGCCAAAGCGGAACGCCAAGATCGGTTCGCCCAAATTCTCCAAGAAGCGATTGAGACTGTTGCGGGAGAAGATGCCGACCGAAAATCCAAGGTTAAAAAAGTGTTTGCAGACTTGGAATACTCCGAAGTCCGGAGAATCATCCTGGAAAAAAAGAAGAGAGCCGATGGCCGGGGATTATCCGATATTCGTCCCATCACTGCCGAGGCAGGTATTCTTCCTCGTACTCATGGCTCTGCGCTATTTACCAGGGGGGAAACACAGGCATTGGCTGTCGTGACCTTGGGTACTTCAGATGATGAGCAACGTATTGATGCGTTGGAAGGAGAGTATTTCCGTTCCTTTATGTTGCATTATAATTTCCCGCCTTTTAGCGTGGGGGAGGCGAAAATGCTTCGTGGTCCGGGACGGCGTGAAGTCGGCCATGGCAAATTGGCCGAACGGGCGTTAGCCGCAGTGCTTCCTACCAAGGAGGAGTTCCCCTATACCATTCGGCTTGTCTCGGATATTTTGGAATCAAATGGGTCTTCTTCAATGGCGACGATTTGTGGTGGGGCATTAGCCCTGATGGATGCGGGAGTACCCATCAAAACGCCAGTGGCAGGAATTGCGATGGGATTAATTTTAGAACAAGATGGAGTGGCTATACTTTCAGATATTTTGGGAATGGAAGACCATCTTGGCGATATGGATTTCAAAGTGGCAGGAACACGAGATGGAGTCACGGCCCTGCAGATGGATATTAAGATTGCTGGAATTACCCCTGCCCTGATGCGACAGGCTTTGGCGCAGGCTCGTGAGGGGCGATTGCATATCCTTGGGAAAATGGATGAATGTTTGACTGTCCCTCGTACCGGACTGGCGGCCTATGCTCCACGTATCACCACCATCCAGATCAAACAAGATAAAATCCGTGATGTGATTGGGCCTGGGGGGAAAATGATTCGTAGCATCATTGCGGACTGTGGAGTGAAAGTGAATGTCGATGACTCAGGAGTGGTCACGATTGCGGCCGTAGACGGAGAGTCGGCACAAAAGGCGATGGATATGGTTCAGCGGATCGTTGAAGAAGCGGAGATTGGGAAAATCTATCTCGGGACAGTACGAAAAATTGTCGATTTTGGCGCCTTTGTAGAGATTCTCCCTGGTATGGATGGTCTTGTGCACATTTCGCAACTGGCACCTCACCGTGTGGCATCGGTTACCGACGAAATTTCGGAAGGTGAACAGATTCTTGTGAAGGTCCTGGAAATTGATCGGCAAGGGAAGATCCGTCTCAGTCGAAAGGACGCCATGGCCGAACAGACCGACAAGGATCAGCTCACCTCTTAAGCCTTCCTGGGTGCCGCAACGTGTATAAAAAAGTGGTATTGGAAAATGGAGTTCGTGTTGTCCTGGAGCGGATGTCCTCATTGAAATCCGTTGCCTTGGGGGTTTGGGCTACGGTCGGAAGCCGTCACGAGGAAAAAGGTGAGGGCGGCTTATCCCATTTCATTGAACATATGATGTTTAAGGGAACGACAAAACGGACTGCGTCACAAATTTCTAATGAGATCGATGCCTTGGGTGGGGAAATGAATGCCTTTACCACTCATGAGGCTACAGCTTTTTATGTTAAGGTACTCGACCAGCAAATGCCGGCGGCCTTTGACCTCTTAGCCGATCTCTTTCACCAATCCAGGTTTTCCGCCAAAGACATTGAAAAAGAAAAACAAATCGTACTTGAGGAAATCCGTACCGTTCAGGATGACCCCGAAGACTATATCTATGAATTGCATGCCAAGGATATCTTCGGCTCCCACCCGCTGGGACGTCCGATTTTAGGTGAGCCTAGGTCGATGAAGCGACTTAGCCGCCAAACACTCATGCAGTACAGGCAGCAGCACTATCGACCAGAGCACACGATTGTCGCGGTTGCCGGCAATTTTTCATTTCCAGAAATTATTGATACCGTCAATACGTATTTTGGTCAATGGAAGAAGAGCAAGGGTGGCAATGTTTCCTCAATAATCCAGGAGACACCTTGGCCCAATCAGCCCAAGGAACGACAAAGTCTTCACGCCAAACCGTTGGAGCAGGTTCATGTATGCGTAGGATTTAAGGGGTTGCCCGTGGGGCATCCGGACCGTTATGCGGCACATGTCTTAAGCACCATTCTGGGAGGAGGGGTCAGCTCAAGATTATTCCAAGAAATCCGAGAAAAACGCGGATTGGCCTATACGATATATTCTCATCTTTCAAGTTTTTTGGATGGCGGTACGCTAACTGTCTATGCAGCCACCCGCCCAAATGAAGTGGCAGCCGTCATTGACCGAATTTGTCAAGAGACCAGCAAATTGTGCCGTCGGGACGTGGTAAGCAAAGAGCTGGAGCGGACCAAAACCCAATTAAAAGGCAGTTTGATGTTGGGATTGGAAGGAACATACGGGCGGATGAATAAACTGGCCAAGGACGAATTGTATCAGGGACGTCATGTCACACTTCAGGAAATTGTGAAAGCCATAGATCGAATTACCCCTGAACAAATACGTCAATTAAGCCAAAAATTATTTGATCTCAAGCAGTTTGTGGTCACGGCATTGGGGCCTGTCCCAAAAAAAGGAATTCCGATGTGGGGGAAAGCCTAAACCCGCATTTTTCCGCTTGACAACTATGGTCTGGATGAGTAGCATGGGACCCTCTCGAATCCCTGGTTTTCCTTTTTGAAATAGGGGTTAAGTGGATTTTGGAAAAGTGGTTTGGAAGATAAACAAAGGGCAAGTCGTTTTTCTTAATTTTTTGTCATTCTAACACTGTAAGGAGGGAGCAGATGAAGAAGTCATCTCTACGTCAGGAATTGGTAGCTCTCTGTGCCTTTGGCCTGTTGAGTCTTGGATTAGTAAGCGTCGGGTATGCAGCTGGTCCTGGTCCTGACAAGTCAAAGGGTGACCCAAATGATATTACCCACCAGGGTGATATTTCTTTTAAAGGCGTGCCGGCAACCAGTCTGAAGGGCCGGGTTTTCGGTCATTGGGCAGACAACCCGGATGGGGAAATACTCTTCGGGATTCAGTATTGGAATACCTCGGCGCCAGCTGAAACAGGCAATCCTCCGGGAAGGGCTTCTGATGATCGAATTCAAACTCTTCCTGACTCACTGACTACATGCTGTGCATGGGGGTACCAGGGTGGGACCGAAAAGAACAATCCGTATTCAGGATGGTACACTCCGCAGACGACAGTCCGTTTAGCTGTTAAGGACAAAGCCTTAATGGACCAGATTACGAAGGCCGCTCAAGATTTCGTGGCCATGGAAGTACAAGTAGATGGCCGAACAGTGACCGGCTTTAAATTGCTAGAAGCAGAATAAGAATTTAACGATAATTCATGATTTGAATAAAAATTTAAGTCTGAGGAGGGAAGCCATTATGAAAGGTGCTAAGAAGAAAGGGTTGGCCCTTGTAGGAGCCGTAGCGCTAGTAGGGGCCATGGCCTCCACTGCCATGGCAATCGAAGCATTCCAAGAGCGGTTTGAGTGGGGTGATTTAAGCAAGCCAACGACTCTCCAGGGACGCGTGGCTGTGGTAGACCCTTACGATAAAGCCGTATGGATTAATGTGGCCGTATTTGGTGGAAATGCGGAAAGCGGGTATTATTGGCAGAAATATTTTCCTGGGAAGAATCTCAAAGTATACCCGGCAAACGAAGAAGTCTGGAAGACCCTTGTTGCGGCCGGCAAAGACTCCACAAGCCAAGCTGTCATGACAGATACGAAGCCATCAAATTATGGCTTGGTGGAGGTTGTTGTTCAAGAAACTGAGCAAAACCATCGGGTGGTTTCATCAGCAAAACCTGTTCAGGAGGTAGCTGGAACGCCTGAAAAACCGAGGAGTATTCATAGCCTTCGTTCAACGCCTATTTTAGAGGCAATGCGGGCGGATAGTTGGCCAAATAATCGCAAAATGCTTTATGATGTTCTGATCCCAGACGGGCAGGCCATTGTTGGTATCATTCCCTACTCTGATCAAGGGACTGGCCAAATATACGATCCTGCACAAGGGAAGTTTGAGAAAGTAGAGCCATATAAGGTGCCGGCTAAGTCGGCAGGGGGCGAGTAAAATTAAGTAACAAAAACGTTATAAGATTTTTTCTAAAAGGGCCTGTGGACATCCACAGGCCCTTTTTTTATTTATTGTCCGCATTTAATCTGGCTTTGAAGTCAGCCAGTCTATTGAGGGCTTCAAGTGGAGTTATCGAAAAAAGATCCATTTGTTTGACTTCATCTAAAATGACATGAGGTTTGGGAGAGCCGTACTCGCCGGAGATAGTCATCGGCTCATCGGACAGTGACACGTTGGTGGAGGATGCATCCTGTTCGAGTTGAGCTAAAATATTTCTTGCACGATCAAGCACCGGTTTTGGTATTCCAGCCAGTTTGGCTACTTGGATTCCGTAGCTTCGATCAGCCTTTCCCTGGATGATCTTTCTCAGGAACAGAACATCTTGCCCCTTCTCCTGAACCAGCACAGTGTAGTTTTTAATACCTTCTCTCATGGTCTCTAATTGAGTCATTTCATGGTAATGAGTGGCAAAAAGGGTTCGTGCTCCAAGATGTCCACGGTCTAAGATATATTCGGCCAATGCCCAAGCGATACTCAGTCCGTCATAAGTGCTGGTTCCCCTGCCAACTTCATCCAGTAACAATAAGCTTCGCGAAGTGGCGGTGTCCAAAATTCTGGCTGTTTCACTCATTTCGACCATAAATGTGCTTTGGCCGGCACTGAGGTCGTCTGCGGCACCCACTCTGGTAAAGATACGGTCAACGATGCCTATCCGGGCTGATTCAGCCGGCACAAAACTACCCATTTGAGCCATCAGCACGATAAGGGCAACCTGCCGCAAGTATGTGCTTTTTCCAGCCATGTTTGGACCAGTGATTAATAAAAGTCTGTTGGTGTCCAGGTCTAATGTCGTATCATTGGGAATAAATCCTTCAGTCTGTTGGATGTGCTCAATGACCGGATGGCGACCTTCGGTGATCTGAATTGTCCCCCCTTCATGGACCGTTGGCTGGTGATACCGGTTAATGGTAGCCGCTTCTGCCAGGCCTGTCAGGACGTCCAGTGTCGCCAATTGTTGCGCCATCCCCTGAATTCTGTTGGTGGCGGATGCGATACGGAGACGAACCTCGCCGAATAATTGTCCTTCTAAATTTTTCATCTTTTGGTCAGCATTGGAGAGGCGAGCTTCGAGGTCCTGCAGTTCTCCGGTAGTAAACCGTTCGGCATTGACCAGGGTCTGCTTCCGGTGATATTCCGCAGGGACTCGCGATAAATTGGCTTTCGTCACTTCAATGTAGTACCCAAAGACCTGATTGAATTTCACCTTGAGGGAGTCGATGCCGGATCGGGTGCGTTCCCGAGTTTCCATTTCAGCCAGTAACCTGGTGCCTTCTTTTGCCAGAACCCGCAATTCATCAAGGTCTTCATTCACTCCTTCCCGAATAATGCCCCCCTCCTTTGCCGAAAGGGGTGGATTTGGAACGATGGTGTCGGCAACCCAGGATGAGACATCCAGGAGAGGATCCCAGGCGGCATGGATGGTTTGCAGCATGGCAGACTGGAGTGACGTTAAGAGTTGTTGAAGTACAACCAAATCTTCCAGGGAGCGATGGAGATTGATGAGGTCACGAGGATTGGCTACCTCCAAGGCAATACGACTATTCAGTCGTTCCAAGTCTTGCACCTTTTTCAGATGGTCACGAATCCTCATGCGAATCCCAAGATTGCCGACCAATTCGTTGACGGCTTCCTGGCGTTTTTGAATGGGCGTGACCTGGGTCAGGGGGCGGACGATCCACTGACGCAGAAGTCTCGCGCCCATAGGTGTGTTGGTCTTATCCAATGTTGTGAGCAGGGTAGGGCTTTGGCGCTGTTCGGATACGGGTTTGAGAATTTCTAAATTACGCAGGGTGGTTTGATCCAATTGCATTTCATGTTCAAGAAGTCGAATCCATGGCCGTCGTAAATGGGTATGCGCGAGTGTCGGTTGGGTGTCGGCCAGGTAATGTAAAAGACCACCGGCAGCCTGAAGACCGGGCCGGAGACCATGGAGCTGAAGATCATCGACATGGTTGACTTGAAACGTTCTGGTAAGGATCGTTTTGCTGGCTTCAAGGTCAAACGTGATCGCCTCACGAGGCACGATACGGGCGATAGACAAGGATTGAAGTGCGGATGTCATTGCCTCCTGGAGTCGGGCAGGAAAGATGACTTCTTTGGGCTCAAGGCGGACAAGTTCATCGACGATACCTTGTGGGGAATGCTTCATCCAGGTTTCTGAGATCCAAAATTCGCCGGTTGAAAGGTCCAGGGAGGCCAGCCCGAAACGATGGCCTAGCGGGGTATTCTCCGCTGAAGAAAGCGGGGTATAACACAGCGCTGAGAGGAAATTGGCCTCCTGGGGTGGCAGCAATTCATGATCGTATAAAGTTCCCGGGGTATAGACCCGGACGACTTCGCGACGGACAAGCCCTTTGGCAAGTTTAGGGTCCTCGACTTGTTCGCATAAGGCCACGATTCTTCCAGCCTTCAAGAGTTTTGCGATATACCCGGTTGAGGTGTGATAGGGCACCCCGCAAAGAGGGATTGCCTCCCCTTTGGTCTTCCCTCGTGCGGTTAACACGATGCCAAGGAGTTTCGAGGCTTCTTCAGCGTCCTCAAAAAACATCTCATAAAAATCCCCAACACGAAAAAATACAATGGCATCAGGATATTGAGCCTTCACAGCCTGAAACTGGCGCATGAGCGGGGAGAGTTCTTGGTCTTTCATCGGGTGTTTTTTCGTTGGTATCTTGTTCTAGTTGTTGGATGTGGGAGAGATCGTCTAAAGGTCTGAAATTGTGTGCTGGCTTTTTCAGTTATGGGCTGATTCCGTGGCTTTTTTATTTCATTGGGTCAGTTGGCAGCAAGACAATGAAAGTTCAGTTGTATGGGGTGCCAGCAAGTTGAGTCAATCTGGATGAGACAAATCTCCTTGCATGCGGGCCACCATCCGCATACTTCTTGGACCGGTTCCCGATACGTGTATCAACCGGATGTTTTCCGTCTCTCCATATTCCAAGCGAATGGCCATGTGGTCGGGGGGTAATATCTGAGGGAACCGCTCGGCCCATTCAATGAGGACAATTGTGTGGGAAGTGAAATATTCCTCTAACCCTAATGTAGATATTTCCGAGGGCCGCTCGAGCCGGTATAAATCCACATGGATAAGCGGAAAAGCGCCCGGATATTCTTGAATAAGGGTAAATGTGGGACTGCTCACCTGATCCATCGGAATTCCTAGCCCCAGCGCGATTCCACAAGTGAGAACGGTTTTACCTGTTCCCAAGTCACCGGTTAATGCCAGAACGTCTCCTCCGGTAAATTGTTGCCCTAACAATTTTCCGAATTTGATAGTCTCCTGAGCAGAGGTCATCCTGAGGTGAAGAGCATCGTCGTTTGGGTTCTGAGGCATGGTGTGAAAGAAATTCAGGTTCTCAAGCTCCTACTCGTGAGACAGAGTATGGGTCAGTGCATGAGGAATGGTGCTCAGCAAATCCCCTGCGATCAGCCCTTGTTCACCGATTGTGGTGACGGCCAAATCCCCTGCCAGTCCATGAAGAAAGACGCCAGCTCTGGCCGCATCCCACGCGCTCAGCCCCTGAGCCAACAAACCGGCAATCATTCCGGTCAGCACATCCCCCATTCCTGCGGAAGCCATTCCAGAGTTTCCTGTTGGACAAATGGCTACTTGTCCCTGGGGTTCGGCGATGACAGTCCGAGCGCCTTTCAGTACCAGGATCACGCCGTATTGCATGGCAAATTGCCTGCTGATACCGATACGATCTTCATTAACTTGTTTGGAGGAAGAGGCTGCAAGGAGTCTGGCCATTTCTCCAGGATGAGGTGTCAGGATCGGCGGTCGTTTCATTGACGAAAATATTTGGCAGTGTTGCGTTAATCCATTGAGGGCATCGGCATCCAGAACGCAGGGTACCTCTAGTTGAGGAAGGAGGTGACGTAAGAGTTCGGTCGTTCCAGGAGAGATGCCCATCCCAGGGCCAAAAGCCAGGGCTGACTTTGTGGCTGCGAAAGCCAGTAAGCCTGGATAGGCCTCCATTCCCAGCAGGTGTTGGGACGATTCCGGCATGGGCTCTGTCATCACTTCCAGAAGCTTTGACTCAAGGATAGGGGAAACACTCTGAGGGGTGGCTACGGTCACCAGCCCCGCTCCAATTCGAAGTGCTCCTAGCCCTGACATAGCCGGAGCTCCCGTTTTCCCCGGTGAACCCGCCACAATCCCTGCATGTCCAAAAGTCCCCTTATGAGAGGATGGCAAGCGGCGCGGAATGAGGGGCCGAATGATCGCTTGAGATAGAAGGTGAATATGGAGGTTCAGATCCAACAAGAATTCCTGAGGAATGCCAATATCCACAATTTCGATTTTCCCTACTTTGTCGATGCCTGAATTCAGATACAGTCCGAGTTTCGGGCATCCGAAGGTCACGGTGAGGTCGGCCTGAACAGTGACCCCCAGTGTGGCGCCGGTATTGCTGTCCAATCCTGAGGGAATATCTATGGCCACGGTGAAGGCGCGTGAAGCATTCATAGCTTTAATGGCTACCGAGTAGGGCGGGCGAACCGAAGAAGAGAGGCCGGTACCCAGGAGGGCATCGATCAGAATGTCGCCGTCCTTGGTGTGGGCATGCAGGAACTCCTCCGAGGGGGCAACCGTAACCTGGGATGGTCTGATGATCTTGCTGAGCCGTCGATACATGATCTTCGCATCGGGACTCAGTTCGTTGAGCGGAGCCATCAAGATTACCGTTAGCTTTGCCCCTTTTTTGGCCAGGTGCCTGGCAACAACCAGCCCATCTCCCCCATTATTGCCCTTACCACAAAGAATAACGACCTTTTTCCCTTTGGGGGAACCCGAGGCTTGTATGAGGTGGGTCACCACGCCGGTTCCTGCCCGTTCCATTAAGGTTGTGCCGGGAACCTTGGCTTCTTGGATCGTGCGCCGATCGAGGGTTTGCATCTGTGTAGCGGTTACGACCCACATAGGCAGATCACAGGAAACAGGCGAATGGTTCGTTTAGGCCTGGGCAACAGCAAGCCATAGGTAAAGGGGTCAGGACGATAATGGCATTCTGCACGGTTCTTGGATTGAGTCGTGAGTGGTTTTGAATAATTCTCAGTGCCAGGTAATGCAAAGCTGTGTCTTCTCGTAGACGTTAACCCAGGAGGCGCTTCATGTCACGGACCGCTCGTTCAAGTCCGACAAACATGGCATGAGCGATAATGCTATGACCAATATTGAATTCTTCAATTTCGGAAATTCTGGTCAGCCGTTTGGTATTTCGGTAATTCAGTCCATGCCCCGCACTCACACGCAATCCTAATTTCGAGGCAAGTTTGGCCGTTTGAACCAACGCGTCAAACTCAGTATTTTCTTCCTGCTGACGGCGGGTATTGGCATACCGGCCGGTGTGGAGTTCCACGCAGTCTGCCTGGATCTTGTGGGCGGCGCGAAGTTGATTGACATCAGGATCAATGAAAAGACTAACGGGAATGCCGCCTTCATGGAGGGTTTGCACCATTGCCTGAATACGGTCCCGATGCTCGATCACGTCCAACCCACCCTCTGTGGTGAGTTCCTGGCGTCGTTCAGGTACCAGGGTCACCAAATCTGGTTTAATGTTCAGGGCGATTTTGGCCACGGCGTCGTCTGCGGCCATTTCTAAATTGAGATGGGTCTGTACGGTTTCCCGCAAAATAGTCAGATCCCGATCCTGAATATGCCGCCGGTCTTCCCGGAGATGCACCACAATACCATCGGCTCCGGCAAGGTAAGCCAACGAAGCCGCAATAATGGGGTCTGGTTCATGTCCACCACGAGCTTGGCGAAGAGTCGCCACATGGTCGATATTCACGCCAAGTCTGGCCATGGAAGTCCTTTCGGGTCTGGGTGAGGGAATGAACCTCTGAAAACCCATTATGGCAAAAGGGAAAATCTTCCTGCAATCAACAGAGGTTCTGGTAAGGGCTGGGAAAACAGTGGAAGCTTTTATGAAAAATCCCATGATCTGAAATTGACTGGTCGCGTCCCCTCAACTAGAATAAAATTTCAATTAAATCGTACGATTTTCTATTCAATTCCTTCCCACTACCATCAAGGACGATTCGTCTTTTTACACATACAATGGAACCTTTTTACCGAATTCAACGACTTCCTGGATACGTCTTCTCTCAGGTTCAAGAGTTAAAGCTCCAAGCCCGGAAGCGGGGAGAAGATATCATTGATTTAGGCATGGGCAATCCCGATCAGCCCACACCCCGTCACATCGTGGACAAATTGATTGAGACGGCCCGACTTGGGCGGAATCATCGCTATTCGGCGTCACGCGGTATTACCAAATTGCGTCATGCGATCTGTGATTGGTATCAACGAAATTACGAGGTCAGTTTAGATCCGGAGACGGAAGCGATTGTAACCCTTGGGGTGAAAGAAGGGTTGGCGCATTTGGCTCTGGCCATGGTGGGACCGGGTGATGTGGTTCTCGCTCCGACCCCCACCTATCCTATCCATATGTACAGCGTAATCATTGCGGGGGGCGAAATCCGCGGTGTGGAATTAGGCCCTGATTCGGATTTTTTTGAAAATTTAAAAAAGGCCTTTAAGCAGACGCAACCGGCGCCTCGAGCGTTGATCATCAGTTTCCCACATAATCCGACCACTCGAGTCGTTGACCTGGAGTTTTTCAAAAAAGTGGTGGAATTTGCCCTGGAACATCAGGTCTGGGTCATTCATGATTTGGCCTATGCCGATATCGTGTTCGATGGATATAAGGCCCCCAGCCTGCTTCAAATTCCGGAGGCCAAACAAATTGGTGTGGAATTTTACTCTCTCTCGAAGAGTTATAACATGCCGGGTTGGCGGGTAGGATTTTGTGTCGGAAATCGTGAAATCATTGCAGCGTTGACCAAGATCAAAAGTTACCTGGATTATGGCATGTTCCAGCCCATTCAAATAGCCAGTATTATTGCTTTAAATGGTCCGCAGGATTGCGTGAAAGAAATTGTGGGGCGTTATGAGCGACGGCGCAATGCCCTGGTCCGTGGACTGAACCGAATTGGTTGGCCGATCGACTATCCACGTGCCACCATGTTTGCCTGGGCAAAAATCCCACAGCCCTATCTGGGAATGGGATCATTGGAGTTTTCCAAGTTGTTATTACGGGATGCCAAAGTTGCCGTTTCACCGGGAATAGGATTTGGAGAAGGCGGCAATGACTATGTTCGCTTTGCGTTAGTGGAAAATGAACACCGGATTTTCCAGGCTGTTAGAGGAATCCGTCAGGCCTTAAAACTGGATGGAGAAGTGTGATGCCAAAGGCTATCCAGGTTGGGCTGATCGGATTTGGCACCGTCGGAACAGGGGTCGTGAAGATTCTTCAGGAGAATGCCGACCTCATTTCCAAACGTGTTGGGGTTCCCGTGTCGCTCGTTCGGATTGTGGATTTAGATGTCACGACGGATCGCGGAGTCTCCGTCCCCAAAGGGGTGTTAACCAAGGAGGTCCGGGACATCCTGGATGATCCTACCATTGACATTGTCGTTGAATTGATTGGCGGCCATGAGCCTGCCAAACGATTTATTCTTCAGGCGTTTGAACGCAAAAAATGCGTGGTGACGGCGAATAAGGCCTTGTTGGCCGATCATGGGGAAGAAATTTTTGAGGCGGCATTTAAGGCAGGCGTTGATCTTGGGTTTGAAGCGAGCGTCGGTGGAGGCATCCCCATTATCCGGTCCCTCACAGAAGGGCTGGCCGCGAACCGGATGTTGTCGATTACGGGGATTATGAATGGCACGTCCAATTATATTCTGACCCGGATGACCAATGAGCACCGTGATTTTGACGAGATTTTACTGGAAGCTAAGCGGGAGGGGTATGCCGAGGCGGATCCTTCATTTGATGTTGATGGCGTGGATGCGGCTCACAAATTGGCCATCATGGTGAATCTTGCGTATGGGACTCCTGTGCCTATGTCAGCCATCTTTACTGAGGGAATTTCTCGTATTTCGACGGTGGATATCGAGTTTGCCCGGGAATTCGGGTTTACCATTAAATTGCTGGGAATCGCCAAACTTCAGGAGCACGCCATTGAGGCGCGGGTGCATCCTGCCCTGGTGCCAGCCGGTTCTCCCATTGCACAGGTGAATGGGGTTTACAATGCCATTCATGTGATTGGTGATGCCGTTGGAGATATTGTGCTCTATGGTAAGGGGGCCGGGTCACTTCCAACCGCGAGTGCCGTTGTGGGGGATATTATCGATCTGGCACGAAATCGCACCGCAGGCGTTGCCGGACGGGTTCCTGTGACGTCATTTCAATGGGAGTCGCGCGTGCCCATTGCCATTAAACCGATGGATGCCATTGAAAGCAGGTATTACTTGCGGTGCATGGTCAAGGATCAACCCGGCGTCTTGTCAGCCATATCAGGGATTCTAGGGCAGCGCGGTATCAGCATCTCGTCTGTGCTTCAAAAGGGGCGAAAGGAGGGGCAAACGGTGCCGTTGGTCATTTTGACACATCGTTCGGTGGAGCGAGCCGTTCAATCGGCACTTCAGGAAATCAATGCCCTCCCTATGGTGTCAGAGCCGACGACCTTACTGCGTATGGAAGGGGTGGATTAATACATGGGGTCAAATAGCGTCACGAAGAGGGACAACACATTATGATTCCTTGGCGTGGAATTATCGAGGAATATCGGAAATTTCTCCCGGTGGGAGACCGGACTCCGATCGTGTCTCTACTGGAAGGAAATACGCCACTCATTTCAGCGAAGCGCTTAGCCGCGAAAGTTTGTCCGGGACTGGATCTGTACCTGAAGATAGAAGGGGCCAATCCCACCGGCTCCTTTAAGGACCGGGGGATGACCATGGCCGTTTCCAAGGCCGTAGAAAGCAAGGCCAGAGGACTCATGTGCGCCTCGACAGGCAACACCTCTGCTTCGGCAGCGGCCTATGGGGCGAAGGCGGGGTTGCCGGTATATGTCGTCGTGCCGGCAGGGAATATCGCGTTGGGTAAATTGACCCAGGCTCTTATGCATGGAGCCCGAGTCATTCAAATTGAAGGGAACTTTGATCAGGCTTTAACGATCGTCAAAGATTTGTGTCAGGAAACCGCCATTGAATTGGTCAATTCAATTAACCCATTTCGTTTGGAGGGTCAAAAAACAGCAGCTATGGAAATTTGTGATCAATTGGGGTATGCCCCGGTCATTCATGCGCTGCCGGTAGGAAATGCCGGGAATATCACGGCGTATTGGCGAGGGTATCGGGAGTATCACCAAGCCGGACAAACTCAACGGTTGCCTCGTATGTTTGGATTTCAAGCGGAGGGAGCGGCGCCGTTGATCAGGGGCCATGTCGTGGAGGAGCCGAAAACCATTGCCTCAGCTATTCGAATTGGCAATCCGGCCAGTTGGTGTTTTGCCCTTGAAGCGGTGGAGGAATCCCACGGATACCTGGACATGGTGTCCGACGAAGAGATTATTCGAGCCTATCAACTGGTGGCGAGTGAAGAAGGTGTCTTTTGTGAGCCCGCTTCGGCTGCCTCTCTGGCTGGGATTGAAAAAATGAATCGTGCGAAGCTGTTGCCGAAAGAGGGGACCATAGTTTGTACCTTAACCGGACATGGGTTGAAAGATCCGGATACGGCCATCTCGGTCTCGTATCGACCCGTGACCGTTCCTGCGACACATGAAGCCGTCAGAGCGCAATTAACAAATAAATAATTCCCCGTGACTTTCTGAATACCCAGGTTATTCGTTCAACCAGTTACACACTCAACATAGTGAGGCCCAGATCGTGCGAAAAACGATCGTGATTCACGTCGATGGATTAACGGGACAGTCGTTTCAAGAATTAGGAAACAAGACCGTCCTGCAATCGGCTCGGACACCGAATCTGGATGAATTGGCAGGGCATGGCGAAGTGGGACGCTTAGGGGTTCCAGGAGAACTCCGTCCCTTTTCCGGGGAAATGGCCCTTCTTTCCGTTTTAGGATACGATCCACACAAATGGTATACCGGTCCTGGTGCCTTTGAGGCAGGGGGGTTGGAAGTGGTCCTGGATGCTCACGATGTCGCGTACCTTTGCCATTTGGTGACTCTCCGTGGTCAGGATGATTGGGGGGATGGGAAAAAATTCGGTCCCCAGCTATTCATGGCCGACCCCTTTGGGGGTGGGATCGAGACTGCTGAAGCCCGAGAACTTATTGATGCGGTCAACGAACAATTAATATCTGAAAATATTCAATTTTACCTGGGCAACCAGCACCGGCATCTTATGGTCTGGGTAGGCGCGAGCGGGAAAGTGGCCTGTCGCAACCCGTACGAGGCTCTGGGACAGTCAATAGACCCGTTTCTGCCGACCGGTGACGGCTCTCAAATTTTACGGGAACTCATGGCGGCCTCTAGGGTGATCCTTTGTCATCATCCTGTGAATCAAGAGCGCCTTGATGCTGGATTGAAGCCGGCCAATTGTTTATGGTTATGGGGGCCAGGCAAGCCTGTGGAGTTACCTCTTCTTAAGGAACGGTGGCCGGGCAAAGGTATGGTTGTTTCCCCTGACGGGCCGTATGTCGGTGTTGGAATGGCCGCTGGACTTCAGACGTTCAAGGTTGAAAGTATGGGAGGGGGAGATAGCGCTTGGTTGGAGGCATTAGCCAAAAGAAGTTCAACCATGCTGGATACGCACGACCTGGTCTGTCTCCATATTCCCTTTTATGCGTGGGGTTTGCAGGATGGACAGGCGGTGCCACCGTCACAATTAGTTGAATACCTTCAGCAGGTGGACGACCAGGTGGTTGGAGCCATACATCAGTCCGTGGGAAACAACGACTCCTACCGGATCGTTGTACTGTGTACTCCATGTTCGCATTGGCAGAAAGATGGCGTATCTTCTATATCCCCATATTTGATGTTTGAAGGTCAGGGGTGCAAATCCGAAGCTCATGCGGTGAGATTGGATGAACAAGAGGTAGCCAATCGTCCACTCCGTGATGCCACAAAGCTACTGGAACGGTTTGCGGTCAGCAACTAAAATCCTATGGCGCGGTATATTCAAAAATTCGGCGGGACGTCGGTGGGGACCCTGGAACGAATACAAAACGTGGCTCGGCTTATTGAGCAGACTTACCGGGACGGGCACCAACTGGTTGTCGTGTTGTCTGCGATGAGTGGAGAGACAGATCGCCTTATGAAAATGGCCAAGACCTTGAGTATCGACCCGGATGATCGTGAACTCGATGTGTTGCTGTCATCCGGAGAGCGAGTCACGATTGCACTGATGGCGATGACCCTCAAAAGTCTTGGGATTAAGGCGCAATCCTTTACGGGACGTCAGGTGGGGATTGTCACCGATAGCACACATACCAAGGCTCGAGTCTCCCGGGTTGATACCGACCGGGTTTTGGGGGCGTTGCGTGATGGGATTATTCCCATCGTGGCTGGATTTCAAGGTATTAATGCCGCCTCGGATGTGACCACGTTAGGGCGAGGGGGCTCTGATCTCACGGCGGTGGTCTTGGCGGCGGCACTCAAGGCCGATACCTGCTTTATTTATACCGATGTGGATGGGGTATATACTGCCGATCCCAATATTGTGCCCGGCGCGAGACGGTTGGATAAAATTTCCTATGAAGAAATGCTAGAATTAGCGAGTCTGGGGGCTAAGGTCTTACAGTCTCGTTCGGTGGAGTTAGCTGCCAAATATCAGGTGCCTGTGGAAGTGCGATCCAGTTTTCAAGACGGGCCTGGAACCCGCGTGGCAAAAGAGGATGTCGATATGGAACAAGTTTTAGTCTCGGGCGTCACGGGCGATCGGAATCAAGCCAAGGTCACGGTGGTCGGGGTTCCTGATCACCCTGGGATTGCGGCAACATTGTTTTGCTCCATTGCCGACGCCGCAATCAATGTGGATATGATTATTCAAAATGTGAGCCAGGATTCACTGACGGACATTTCTTTTACCGTGCCCAGAGCTGATTTGACCCGTGCAATGAGTCTCATTAGAGATATTGCCAAAGCAGTGGAAGCCCGCAGCGTAGAGGTGAATGAAGCCATCGCCAAGGTATCTCTAGTGGGAGTGGGTATGCGTTCGCATTCCGGCGTCGCGGCCAGGATGTTTCAGACGCTCTCACGTGAGGGTATTAATATTATGATGATCAGTACCTCGGAAATTAAAATCTCTTGTGTGGTGGAAGAAAAATATATGGAGTTAGCGGTTCGGGCCTTGCACCAGGAATTTGAATTGGAGGCCACTCCGGGGACGAAAGTCCTAAGGTGATCATGTGTGTTGACCCCCTATGATGCGTAAGGGTGAGATGAACTCTCAATTTCCAGTCATCGAAATCTATGATACGACCCTTCGTGATGGGGCGCAGGCCGAAGATGTCAGTTTTTCGGTCGAGGATAAGGTTCGCATTGCCCTCAAGTTAGATGAGCTGGGAGTCCACTTCATTGAAGGAGGGTGGCCGGGAGCCAACCCGAAAGATATTGAGTTCTTCCAAGTCATACAATCGACTCCCTTGACGCACGCAAAAATAGTGGCGTTTGGTTCGACCCGAAAAGCCAAAAATACGGCAAAAGCCGATCCGACGTTGGAAGCGCTCTTATCCGCAGAAACGGACATTGTCACCATCTTTGGGAAAAGTTGGACCTTACATGTGACCGAAGCATTGGGAACGACGCTGGCTATCAATCTGGACCTGATTGCCGATTCCATCGCCTATCTCCGGTCGAGGGGCCGGCAGGTGTTTTATGATGCCGAACATTTTTTTGACGGGTATAAAACCGATCCCGACTATGCCATGAAAACTGTTCAGGCTGCGGCAGCAGCCGGGGCGGAGCGGATCGTGTTGTGCGATACCAATGGCGGGACCATGCCCTGGGACATTGGAGAAATTTTTTCGAAAGTTCGCATGAACTGTGCCGTGCCGTTAGGCATTCATGCGCATAATGATGCGGAGATGGGGGTCGCGAATTCCTTGGTGGCCGTCAAAGCCGGAGCGATCCAGGTTCAGGGAACAATCAACGGGATTGGCGAACGGTGTGGAAATGCCAATTTGTGTTCCGTCATGGCCAATTTAGAATTAAAAATGGACCGAACAGCTCTGGGAGATGGGCGACTGGCCCACTTACGCACAATTTCTCATTATGTGGCCGAAATGGCAAATTTGACTCCCAATAAACGGCAACCTTATGTGGGAGATACCGCATTCGCCCATAAAGGGGGTGTTCATATTCATGCGGTTCAAAAAAACCCGCTCACCTATGAACATGTGAACCCGGATGTCGTTGGTAATCATCGCCGGGTGCTGATTTCCGACAGCAGTGGCAGGAGTGCCGTATTTGGAAAAATGGAAACCTTCGGATTGGATCTTCCTCTGGATAACCCCAAGGTGCGCGAATTGCTGGATTCCCTCAAAACCTTGGAATATGAGGGCTACCAATTTGAGGGAGCGGAAGGGTCTTTTGAATTGTTAGTGCGAAAGGCAATGGGGACGCATACCCCATCGTTTGAACTTCTGGGGTGCCGGATCATTGTTGAAAAGCGGAAAACCAATGAAGACCCTATTTCCGAAGCCACCATTATGGTCAAAGTTGGAGAAGTGGTTGAACATACCGCGGCGGTCGGTGATGGGCCGGTCAATGCTCTCGATCATGCCCTTCGCAAAGCGTTGGAGCATTTCTATCCGCAGTTACAAGAAATGAAGCTTCTGGACTATAAAGTCCGCGTTTTGACCGGGCGCCATGGGACCAGTTCTCGCGTGCGAGTCCTGATTGAGTCGGGTGATCACAAGGAAAAATGGGGAACGGTCGGAGTGTCGGAGAACATTATTGAAGCCAGCTGGCAGGCCCTGGCCGATAGTATTGAATATAAACTCATGAGGGAGAAACCGCCGAAGTAATGGCGGGCTCCATCACAGGCTCTCTATGAGGAATCATTGGAATCGTCGTCTGTTCTTGACATCATCTGCGTTGCCCGTTACGTTGCTGCCAGCAACAACGGTCAGAGGCGTGAATTCACACGTAATAACCGTGTTTGAGACCACTGGTGAGGGGGTTTTGATTTATGCGCAAGGCTGACATTGCCGAAATCATTACAGAGACGGCAGCTATCCAAAAGACGGACTCAATGGAAATGGTGGAGCACGTGTTGGATTTAATTAAGTCCATGCTTCAACGAGGGGAAGTCGTCAAAATTGCCGGGTTTGGAAATTTTGTTGTCCGGAACAAGGGAGAGCGCAAAGGTAGGAATCCGAGAACCGGAGAAGAAATTGCCATCACGCCAAGACGAGTTGTAACTTTCCGACCAAGCCAGCTCTTTAAAAAATATGTCAATTCTTGAGAGGCAAGAATTGCGGTATCGGTCTCATTCACTCTCTTGCTAGACACGCCGTGGGGTGATTGCAGGTATGGGGGTTGGACCCAAACATGAAGAAAAGGACTTTTATAAAATAGGAGAAGTCGCCGATTTGACGAATCTTCCCGCCTATGTCCTGCGGTTTTGGGAGTCAGAATTCATTTTCCTCAAACCGAAGAAAAGTCAGGGCAAACATCGGGTCTATTCCAAAGGCGACATTGACACCATTTTTGAAATTAAACGGATGCTCTATGATGAAGGGTATACGATTGCAGGTCTGAAGCGATATTGGTATCGCAAAAAGCGGTCAGGAAAAGCCGTTCAGGTGCCCAAAGACCGAGTGGAAAAAGCGAAGGTGGAACTGCAAGGCATTCTGAAGATCTTGGGCCGAGAGAGTGTCTAAACAGTTGCTTGATGATGTTTGATATCAATACGACAGGTCATAACAGTGTCGGGGCGTAGCGCAGCCCGGTAGCGCACTCGCTTGGGGTGCGAGAGGTCGGAGGTTCAAATCCTCTCGCCCCGACCATACTTTTCTGTCAAAACAATAGGGTTACCATTCCATCATCGGGAAATTCAGAGGGGATGGTCAGTTGGGCGAAAGGCTCGCTAGGCCTGTAAGTCCTCCTCTTCAGCCAGCTCCTCACCCTCGGGCATCCCATACGCCACATATTTCGCATACGAGAGATAAATCTGACTGCTATCTCTCATGGCTTTTGAGCCGGCCTTCATTCTATGGAATCGGTTTTTGGATTCTTCATCGGTTTTCGTTTGGAGCTGGCTCACATGCTCCTGTAATAACAGGGAATAGCGCTCCATCGCTTGCTCTATTTCCAAGTACGCTTGCAAAATGTCTTCTTGCATGAATGCTCCTCCTTCAAAATGTCCTCCACATTACAAAAGGCTGTTCCCTGGGTCAACTTCCCGTGACTTGAGTCAAAAATGGAGTTAGAGAAAGCCGAGGAAAACGTCTCGTGATGAAGGGGTGTTTGACCGATTTTTTCGATATTCAGTAAAATACCCTGTTGGTTGGAGAAGCGGCAGCGTGTGTCCCATCTTAATTGTGAAACCTGTGGTTTAGTCTGCCCGATCCATGAACCTCCACCCGCCGCCCCATTGGATTTCTGTCGTCATACCCATTAAAGATGAGCGGGAGAATCTACCGCTATTGGCAAGCCAATTGCTTAAATTCCTTGAGGCCAGGCCTGAAAGTGAATCCGCGGAATTTGAACTTGTATTTGTGAATGATGGGAGTTCTGACGGAAGTGGGCCCTTGCTGGATCAGTTAGCCATTCAGTCTGTTGCGATACGGGTGATTCATTTAGACCGAAACCATGGGCAAACAGCAGCATTCGATGCCGGCTTTCGGCAGGCCAGGGGAGAACTCGTTGCCACGATGGACGGTGATTTGCAATATGATCCCAATGATTTTGCCAAACTTCTCCCATTCGTGGAACGCTATGATTTGGTGTGTGGGCGACGACAAGCCAGACATGATAATCTAGTACGCCGCTGGTCCTCAAAAATCGCCAATCAGGTTCGCAATTGGATCGTGCATGACGGGATGTCGGATACCGGCTGTTCTATGAAGGTGTTCAAACAGGCCGTGGTCAAACGTCTCCCGCCATTTAAAAACATGCATCGATTTTTTCCGGCGCTGGCGCAAATGTATGGGTTTTCAGTAACCGAAGTTCCCGTCCAGCATTTTCCGAGAGCACATGGGACTTCAAAATATGGCATTGGCAACAGGCTTTTTGCCGGTCTGTATGATCTTTTCGCAGTCAGATGGATGCAGAAACGTTGTTTAAACTACACGATTAAGGGGATCGACCCACCAAAAAAATCCGAACCCCAGGATTCTGGTGGTGACCACCTTGCTGGGAACCACTGACCTTCGAAAAACCTTTAACATACCCATGGAGTTCTAAGTAGATGGAACCCTTCCTGGGCTTCAATCACCTTTGGTGACTATGTTCGAATCGTTCACACACACACTGTTTGCCATGTCGCTTGATGAACTTCTCTGGATAGGGTTTGGTTTTCTGGGACAGGGCATTTTTTTCTCAAGGTGGCTGGTGCAATGGGTGGTGTCGGAACGCAACGAGGAAAGCCAAATTCCCGTATCGTTCTGGTACATGAGCCTGGTTGGCAGTGTGATTGTGCTCACCTATGCCATTCATATAGCCGACCTGGTATTCATCGCCGGTCAAAGTGTCGGAACCATAGTATATGTCCGCAATATCATGCTGTTACACCAGGCCAACAAGCGAGTCGTGAGTGGATAGCCCTCTCACAGCATCCCTCTCTCCGTCCTTTCCCCGCTCGTCCATTACGCAATCTCCTCTCTTCCATGCGGGTTGTGTCCTGCTCTTGGCTGCGTGGCTACTTGGAGTAGACGGCGGCTGGCTCTTTGGGCAGGATCTCGGCGCACTCGGATTGACGGATCGGGATGAGGGCAGTAATGCGGAAGCGGCCCGTGAAATGCTGGAGACCGGTGATTGGATTTCCCCGACTCTCAACTATGAACCCCGCTATGCCAAACCGGCCTTTGTGTATTGGCTCATTAGCGGGTCATATGCTGTATTTGGCATCAATGAATTTGCCGCGCGGTTGCCGTCGGCTTTGTCAGGCCTCTGCCTATTGTTGCTCCAATATGTGTTCATTCGAAAATGGGCGGGCCCCACGGTGGCCATTTTGGCTTCGTTCATGTTGCTGCTGAACCTGGAGTTTTTGGGAATCAATCGCCTGGTCCTGACCGACCCGGAACTGGTGGTGTTTACCACCCTGGCGGGTTATAGCTTTTGGCACGCGCTGCACCATGAACAGACCAGGCGATGGTTCTTCGCCGTCTTTTATCTGGCCATGGGATGTGGCATGTTGGTCAAGGGACCAGTGGGTATTATCATTCCGCTGGTGGGCGTGATCCCTTATCTCACCTTGACGCGCCAATGGAGCGCCTTCTGGCAACGGGGATTCCCTCTTGTCGGAATCGTTTTGGTCGCTGCTGTCGCGGCTCCCTGGTATCTGATGATGTTTCAAATTCATGGGGAAGCCTATTGGGCTGCGGCGCAGGCGAACACCAGTGGCCGATTCATGAATCCCATGGAAGGTCATGGCGGGACGCTCTTCTTTTATGTGCCGGTCATATTGGTGGGGTTTTTCCCATGGAGTGCCTGTCTCCCTTTCGTGTTGTATCACACGTTAAAACGCTGGAAAACTTACTGGCAGGGGCAAGGTCTCGCGTCACAGGAGCAGCAGCTGGAAGTTTTTCTGAGCCTGTGGGTCGTGGGGTTATTGGTGTTTTTTACCCTTTCGGCCACACGCCTGCCTCATTACATTTATCCGGCATTTCCTGCGTCAGCCGTCCTGGTCGCCATCTGGTGGAAGCGGTTGCTGAACGAGGAATGCCCGGCCGGATTAACCGCCTCGACCCGGTTGCTTATTGGAGTGGGATATATCCTGGGAATTGCGTTGATGAGTGTGCCGGCGGTCTTTCAATTGTTCATGAAGCAAATTGCCAAAGAATTCCCTGGCGCCGTGGAGCTGGAATTAAGC
>DOFS01000461.1 GCA_003523945.1 Nitrospiraceae bacterium
ACCAAGCTGCTCAGTCACGGAGCTGCCTATCATCAACGACTCATCGCTATTCGTGGAGTGGTCACCCAACCGGAACTGCACCTTGATGAGTCAGAATTAGTGATACGCTTTGTCTTTCGACTTGCCGAGGGTGATCAATCCATTGTCGTCTTCGGTCAACATGATCGTACACAAGGTGCGCCTTCGATTTCGCTGGATCTTTCGGTGGAGGTGATCGGAATCTTTTGGAAAGAACGAGAATTGAATGCCTCTCATGTCTTCAATACGATTGAAGCACTTACCGTTTTACCCTACCCCTCTCTGGTCCCAGACAATGCTTGACGAGACGGGCTGTAAGTTTACCTTTAGGATTGAAAATACGATTTCAACTGCTGAACAATGGCACTCGTACCCGATGAGGGGGGAGGCTCTGCCGGACCTTTCTCGCTGAGCGCAGCTCGAAGCGTTTCCTCCCAATTTCCCGACTCAAAATCGTCACGAGATAACTCCATTCCTCGTCCATGTCGATGGATATAATCCACCAGACCTTGTTCGTCAATAAAATTCCACCGCCGAACGTAAACGAGTGCTATCTCATCTTGGACCGCGGCGATAACAGTCCCATACCCAGGCTTGGTCATGATAATATCGGCCTCTTGACTGATTTCCCCAAATGGCGCCGTGAGATGTTCGACATGATGCACACGGGCATAAGAGGCCGAAGGTGGCAGGTCACTCACTAAAAATTGGAACCCCTCCATTGTTGCCATCTGATCAAACGGAAGGCGGTTGAGCGGCACTCCCCCAAATGCAATAAGAACAATTATTTCATGCTCCCCCACCCCTAAGCATTTTCTCAGATTATGGGTTTTCACCTTTTTTAAGGAAACAGGAGGTCCCACATCAACCTTCGAACTAAAGGCGGGCATCTCAATCCCCGGATAAAGACGAAAGAGAGAGTCTGCTAAACTATAGCTATTGCGGATGGTCTCGAGAATCGAACGATGATTGGAGGAATTCGCTTGCATATATGGCTCTAACACCTGATCCCAGGAAAGCGAGGCAATTCCCACCACTGGGCACTTCGCCTGAGATGCACCAGCTATGGCGAGAGGCGAAATATTGGATATCACCAGACTGGCCTTGGCCGATCGAATGGCCAGGGCTTCTTCCTCCACCTTGTGCTCCCAATCTGTGTGAAATTTTGTGTGGGCCTCCCACGTGGCTACCACATCAATATCTAGCGGCCCGCGCTGAATACATCCAACATCTTGTTTGACGGCTTGCAGCTCCCAACTCACCTGAAGATGCCGTTGAAAAAAATCAACAGGAACTTGGGTGCGGAGAACGACATGTAGGTCATCGATTACCCTGCCAAATTCATTTAAAATTGGTGTTAATTGCGCGGCATGCCCAAAGCCATGGGCCGAGATCGAACACCACAGGACAGTCATTGTTTATTCTTCTCCATTCAAGACAACTATGACTAGTTTATTCTGAAAAGACCGAAGTACAGCGAGTTCTCTTGCGGTACGGCCTTAGAGTTCATAGAATCACTTCAGGTTTTCTGTCTAGTGTCTTCTTAGGATGAAATAGTCAGGGAGTAACTCCATGAACCGGAACATACGATCTTTGTTTGGAATGATTTGGGTCATCTTTTTGTTGATAAGCCTGCTCAGCGGATGTGCGTCCCATTCAAGAAAGTCCTCACCCTCTACCCAATCCTCACTTCCGGCAAAAACCGGAGAAACCCATACCCCGGCATTGGAATATCAATTATTGGCCACCGTCAAACACGCCGAAGGTTTAGGACCAGGTAACCCTCTACTCCTAAGCAGCCTGTACAGTCTGGCCACGTATTACGAAGATCGTAAAGAATATGACAAGGCCGCGGTTCAATATGAACGGGCTCTCAAATTAAAGGAAACCGCGAATGGCCCCAATCATCCAGACGTGGCGGCCATTCTTCAACGATATGGTCGACTGCTGCAAGCTGCAAACCGACCATCGGAAGCAGCCAATCTCCTTCTCCGGTCTGAAGCCATCCTCGCTCAGCCCTCGCCTCCCATTCCCCGTCAATGACCACTAAGTCGTGGAACGGCTCCCAACTCAGCATTTTTGACCCTGTTCCTCGGGAAAAACTTACCTAGCGCCCGCCTTCTGGGTCTTATTTCTAGGTTGTTTTTATGACTTTCTTGCTGATTTTTCCTTGGCAATTTTGGCACAAGAATTGTTTATATTCAGATGAGTTCTTCCATCACCCTGACCAAGGATTTGTTCATGAAAAAGCCAGCGCAGACAGACAAATTAATCGGCAAGACACGCAAAAGTCCTTCCAAAAAGACCCCCACAAAAAAGGCCTCCTCTGAAAAACATCCTCGCTGTTCTCGGTGTGGGTCGCGAACGGTACATTTAGAGCAAATGGAGCAGGAGCTTCTTGTCACACTCAGCTTGCACTGTCTGATCTGCGGACATTATACATTCCTCGGACGTCCTGTGATCCGCTTATTACGCCGCCCGAATGTCACGATTCCTGATTCCATTACTCGGCCCGCAGGGGAATAGAGATGATCCACACCAAAATACCCTGGCTTTCGACACAGATTTCTTCTACCAGGATTCCGTACGCACAGTGAGCGGAACCAGCGCGCCTTGCTCAAGACCCAGAGTGAGCTCCCGACACGCCGCGACACTTCCGCAGACGCGAAGATGGGATTTGGCTAAATCCGGTACAATAGACTGTAACGGGGAAATATCGATTTGACCGCCTCCAGAGATTGATTCCACCACTCGCAGTATTCGTCCCTTCCAATACCCCCAATTAGTCGGCCAGGATCGAGTTAAGACTGGCTGATATCGAAAATGTTGCGGATATTCTTGTTCAAGTGCTATCAGCTCCTCATGAAGCATTAATTGGCCCTCATGCCGAACACTGGCAACCAGCGTCATATGAGCTCCGGCTCTGCCCCCCTTTTGGCCGAAATTATGAGCCTTCAAATAGCGGGCATAGGATAAGAATGGCGTAATGCCCGTGCCAAAAGCCACGCAGACCATTCGCATCACTTCCCATATCCCATCCTCTTCCAAACGAAGATTTGCGGCGGTACAGACCTTGGTATTTTCATACACCAACGCGACACCCTCCTCCTCATCCAGTTGGAGTCGAACCTCCACTGTCTTTCCCTTCTCAAACCAGTCGGTTGCCATTTCCGATTGCCACCAACCCGACGTATCAGCCTTCTCTTGATGGGTATGATTGATGAACGTTTCCAACAGGCGGGGCTCGTTGAAGGCAACATTTGACCGCGTATACATTCGTCTTCGATATTTACCCGACCGATCTCCCCAGGGTTTGGCGAGAAAGGCTGTTCCTGGACGCATGGTATCTCGGACGGCATATATTTTCCCTTCTAACTCAATATCCTCAGGCAAAGCTAATTGGACCAATCGAATTTCCCCTGGATCAATAGTCCGTAATTGATGAATACGAGCAGCGACAACATGTTCCATAATCCTATCAATCCCCTATGAACCACATTCTTGTGACGGTGATGAATTTTATTCGGAGAAGTTCATTGCCAATAAATAGTAGACCATGGACAACAATCTCATTTGATTCTGCCATTCATATTATTTAGTATTTCATCTCACTCTAACCTCACCACTTTGACGATCAATGAACCCCCTTTCCTCCCACCCCGCAACACCACCGGAAGATGCCCCATCGTCTCCCCATACCAAAACGGTGTCGTCATCCCATGATGCAGTTAAAGATATTTCCGCATTACCATTCAATCCCGTTAAAGATGGTAGACAATCCCGATCAACTCCTTCCCAAACGATCTCGGACTGCGTCGAACGCATGTCTCAGATTCCAGATGTTCGAGAAGTCAGGATCGCACATATTCAAAAAGCGATAGAATTACAGACCTATGCCATTTCTCCTGAAAAGTTAGCCGATTCACTTATTCAAGAACTTCATCCTCACCCACCTGAAACCCGACCGCCCACCACCTCATAGATTCTGTGCTTTTTAACGACATATGCCCTTCCATGCACGGGCCCGTTCCGATCGACTGACATGGTCAATTCACATATCTACAAAATACCCTCCTGAGCGAACATTCTAGATTTTTCAATACGTTCCTGTACATTCTTGGAAATTTTTGTATGTAACCCATGTTTCACCTTGCTGGTTGAAATTTGGCCTTGTAACATGGCTTCACATTACCGAAAAGGGAATCATGAATTCGCCGACTCCTCACCTAGCACTTGGGTCAAATTCAATCTGGTTGACCTTTCCCTCCACTCCAGAAAAATTGTTAATTCGAACCTATCTGCTTGGGCTGGGAGCAGATCACTCTCTCCTTTGCGCCCTCCCAGAAGATCCGGCGCTTAGCGATCTCAAATGTGGTATCTCCTGTAGTGGTCGTTCATGTATCGATGAGGACATTTATGAATTTAAAACGGTCATTCAAGAAATACTCACACAACCCCCGACCCTTCGATTAACAGCCCCATCACACGTTTCACGTCAACATCCTCGCACATTTCCTCGTTTGACGGTCAACATGACTGGAGCCGTTCGGCCCCTCAGCGACAAAGGCAGAATCCTTGCCGTGCTACCTGTTCGATTCAGCAATCTTTCTCCGACGGGTTGTCAGTTTCGCGTCGCCCCCTCGGCATGGCCACTCGTCTCCTCATCACACCTCCACATGAGTTGCCGGTTGCCAGGATTTACCCATTTTTCCAAATTTACTGGATCTATTGAGTGGGTTGACCCCACAAAGGAATTAGTTATTGGGACCAAATTCTCATTTACCTCTACTCAAGACCCCGCCAATCAAGATATCCTGGGGTGGTATACCTCTCAACAAGCCCATCTGATCAACACCACAGCCTGACTGACTCACTCCACACCCATAAAAACCTTTCTCATCATTTACCCCCTTATTCCATCCTATATCTCATTCAACTACGAATGGAGCTTTATCAATCCGTCACGCATCTCTCCCCCGCTTAGGGGATTTCTGGCAAATTTCATAATCCGTCCTCTTAGCGGAGAATGACAGATTGCCATTGACTAGTTGCCTGCATATAAGGTTTCTTATTACAATGTCATCTATTCCTACATCATTTGGGTTACGGTGTTTTTATTCTGCATCCCAGATATTCTCTCCTTTTACCCAGGACGTGTCATATGGCCGAACTCATTAATAATCGAAACATTATTGATATTTCTCCACTTCCTACTCCAAAACAGATGCAGAGTGCACTCCCTTTGCCAGAAAAAACCGGACAGATGGTTCTTCAATCTCGGCAAGCCATTCGAGATATTCTCCATGGACGAGACTCCCATCGCCTGTTAGTCATTATTGGCCCATGTTCTATACATGACCCGGAAGCGGCCATACTCTATGCTGAACGCCTCAAACTGGTTGCTGACCGCATCCAGGAGCATGCTCTGATTGTCCTGCGGACCTACTTTGAAAAGCCTCGTACGACAGTGGGTTGGAAGGGACTCATTAACGATCCCCATTTAGATGGCTCCTGTGAAATTGGGGGAGGGTTTGAACTGGCCCGCTCTATTTTACTCCGGATCAATAATTTAGGGTTGCCCTGCGCGACGGAGTTTTTGGACCCTGTGACACCTCAATATATATCAGACTTGATTAGCTGGGCGGCAATTGGAGCACGGACTACCGAAAGCCAAACCCATCGAGAAATGGCCAGTGGCCTGTCCATGCCCGTTGGACTGAAAAATGGAACGGACGGGGGACTCCAAGTGGCTCTTAATGCCATGATCGCCGCACGGCATCCTCAAAGTTTCATTGGAGT
>DOFS01000459.1:0-15112 GCA_003523945.1 Nitrospiraceae bacterium
GCGTGGTAAAACACTAATGACTTCGTTTCCGGATTGGCCAACAACACCGAACCGGCCTGGCAATTCACAACTTCCAAGGCAATCTTTAATCCTTGCTCCACCACATCTTCCACGCTGAGATGTTGAAAAAGCGCCACACTAATTTTCCTGGCGGCTTCCAATTCCCGTTCTTTACGTTCCAGTTGGTTTGATGGATTCAAATCTGACTCCTAAAGAAAGTCCCTTTTGACCTTTTTTAGCATGGCTGTATCACATGAGGAGTGTGGTCAGAAAAAAAGGGTAGCAAAATTTTTTAATAAAAGCTTGTAGTGTCTTGAGATGGCTACTCAGGAGGAAAATTGGACTTAGACCCTCATCCGCGCTTCAGGAAATTTCATTACTAATGTTGTGAACATAAATGGCGAAAATGGAGAATCCCCAAACATTTCCTTCAAGATTTCAACGGCTTTAATGATGTATGCATAAAACGATTATCTTTTTGTTTCCCCGGGTCACTTCGAAATTTGGTCTTTCGTCCCGAAAGAAGCCTAAGCCTAAAAATGAAATCTCAAGGCGCATCATCCTTTTTTTCGGGCTCCTTTGGAATGGGATTCCAGGACATGGAAAATTTTTCAGAATGGAGGAGACATGAAGTTAGACACAAAACTCATCGCGCCAGGGCCAGACCTCAGGCAAAAGTTGCATTCATTTGTGGGTATTTGAGGTGGATCTATTCGAGGAGTCTCAGCCAACCTATCCGGAACATGTTGCATGTCTTTGGATAGATCACGGGAGGAGCCAAAAGAATCCGATGAAGCCAGTGTTATTTTTTCTCCAGCGTCACCACCGTATCCCATTGTTCCTGAAATGGATTTTTGGCAAAACAGTTCACAGAGTGAAAGATAAACTTCCGAGGGTCCATCGTCCACAACCAGACCAACGTACCGGGAAAACATTTCCCGCGCGCCATTCTGAATTCCTGTAACCCTCCTTACGGAGGTAAGAGTGGAAAAAAAGGAGAAGAAGAAGGGGTTTTCTATAACTTCAGTTCCTGTCCTTCCTCCAATATGGTGACGTGGGAGACATCCAGATGGCCTATCTCATCAATGATTTGATCTCTCACAGTGGGCTTCATATGGTAGACATACAATGGCAAATCAGGCTTTCCAATTTTTCGATACTCCCGGGCTAAAAGAGTTGGCGTGAGATGCTTGCTTCTCAATGCCATATCCATCATTGAATCGGGAAAGGATACCTCAATGAAAACCCCTTTTAAATTCGGTATTCTTGCCGCCTCTTGCCAAATATTTTCCGTTGAATAGGTATCTCCACTATAAATCCAGGCCACGTCGTCATCCTGAATAATAAAACCCGCCGTTTCCACGGTATGGTTGACAGGGATGGGGGTTACCCTGATGCCTTCAGGGAGACATACTTCCCGTTTTGGCTCCAATTCTTCGCCACGGAGAATGCAGTATTGAGATCCTGGAAGATTGAAAAAATTCGGAAAGACTAAATCGTTGAAGACATGTTTCTGAAGCCCAACTAAAACCGAGGGTAAACTGGCAACCACAATCTGATGATCCACAAACCCGGATATATTATCGAGAAGGGGAGGAATCCCTTTCACGTGATCTAAATGCAAGTGAGAGAGGAGGATATGTTTGATTCGTTTTTGCTCCTCTAAAGTCAGGCCTGATGCTAAAGTTCCAGCATCTACCATAAGTTCTTCGTTTACTAAGAACCCTACGCTCCGACAAATATGCTGTTTGACTGGGCCATTTAAAAACAGGTCAGACCCATGGGCCCCCAATACACGAATATTCACGCTCTATTCCTCGAATGAATACTAGTGTTACATACATTTACCCTTACAGTCGGCAATGCCCAGAAAGGAAATTATGAGAGAATATTTTTAGAACGTTCAGCCATACAGGCAGGGTTCTACCTCCTGAGAAAGAAAGGCAACATCTCTTTACTCTTATATCTTAACCCATTCACCGCCTTAGGTCGGTGATGTAAGTCACATTCTGGCGTTATTTTAAAAAGTCGTGGCTGACGGGAGGCTGAACCGACCCGGAGTTGATATGATCGAATGCCAGAACAATAGCTCCAGCTGAGATGAACGAGCTGGGGGCTTCTTTTGTGGAACAGCGGAATTAGCCGATTCGAGCCGGGGTAGGCGGCAATGGCCATTATTCGTCGTGGGACATTCAGACGGAAATCGGACCGGAAACAATCCAATTGCCCAAGGTGCGCAGCCGTCATGGGGCCAGCCCGTCACCATTCGCTCCGCCTTCGCCCCGCCATAGGTGTGACGGCAAGGCTGGAGGAAATTCAGTCGCTGCCTGAGTCACTGCCCAGACACCAGTTTTTCCAATTACGCCCCATTCTGCGAATCATTCCTCCCACACTTTGTGCCACTCCCTCTTTTCTTAAAATAATCATGATGCCCAAACAAGATCTGTGGGACTTCATTCCCACATTCTATTGATATGAATAGTCTTTCTGGTAACCGTAAGACTTCCGTTATCTTTGAGAGCCTTAATGGTTCGACTCAAGGTTTCCCGGGAACATCCTATCATTTTAGCTAACTCCTGGAATGATGGGCGATTGGACACAAACAATTGTCCATGAGTCCCAATCCCACCCTGCGACTCTGCCAAATTTAGGAGACATCGACCCACACGTCCATAAATATCAAACATCACCAGACCGCGAACTTGTTCACTGATTTTCCGCAATCGTTGTGAAAGATTTTTAAGAATTTTCACGGCAATATCTGGATGGTTTTTTAAAAGTTCCGTCAATTCCCTTTGGTCCAATAAAAAAAACTCACTCGGCTCCACCGTAACCACCGATGCAGATCGTGGAGCCGATTCCAGAATTGCCATCTCACCGAAAAAGTTCCCTGGACCTAGGAAGGAGAGGATAAATTCCTGACCGCTTTTCCCGGTTAAAAGCACCTTAACCCTGCCCGACAAGATTACGAACAACACATCGCCTTGATCGCCTTCTTGAAATACAATATTTTTGTCCGGTAATTTTCGACTGCTTCCCGAAACGGCCAATAGACTGAGTTCCTGATCCATCAAATCGGAAAAGAGGGGAACATTTTTTAATGCCTGCCTGTGCATCCCCATGTTAAGGAGCTTCCCAGATGGCGATATTGCCTTTAGCTGTCTCAGGCCTCGTTTCGTCTTTAAAAAAACACAATAACCCTGTCTTCCGCGCATTAAGATGCCATTTGGCCCATCATGCAAAAATTATTGAATAAAAACAACACCACCATTAAGCATAGCTTCCACCGCAAACTTTGCCTCCTGTTAGAGACGCGATGGCTTAATCAACTGGCCCAATAGCCGCGACAATCATCAGGAGGGATTAATTTTTCTCATTTCAAAGCATTTACCTGGAAGCCATTGTTTTGGATCTTGCGTTTCAATGGGCTCTCTGGGAGTCCCGCACAATCGATGGGAACGAAATTAGCCAAACTATTAATGGTGAGTACAAAACGAAAGATTGGTATATCGGATCTTTTAGTATAGGACTGGTCTTTTAAAAGACATATAAGGACCCTGAACGCCACAGTCTGGGGGGTTGTGAGAGTTAAATTAAGGCTTATTCTGTCATTGACCGCTCAGTATGAATTTATCGGTAATGTTGGTGTAAGTCCTGCAATTGTCTATGCTCAACAGTAAATTCTAAAGGAGCGCTACTACACTTATGATGAAGTCCGTTGTCAAAGTGACTTGCTCCCCCCTCTGGTTGTTGAACATGCTCCACACACAAAGAAAAGCCCTTTGCAAGATCTCCTGCAAAGGGCTTTGATGAAATTGGCTCCTCGGGCAGGACTCGAACCTGCGACCATTCGGTTAACAGCCGAACGCTCTACCAACTGAGCTACCGAGGAACATATATTTATTGACTGCGCGTTTTCTCTTTTAGATGATCATAACGGGACTGATGGTTTTCTTCAAGAACCGATGAAACGTTTTAAATATTTTTTTACTTAAAACTGAAAATCAGCAGAATCCTCTTCACCCTCATCGGCCTCCGATGCACCCCCATCGGATAACTTTACATAGTGGCGAGCCCATGACAAATAAATATTGGCGCTATCCTTCATCGCGTCGGTACCCTTGATAAGTTTACCAACGACTTCCTGGTCTCCCCCACTGATCTCTATTTCACGTGCTTTGGTTTCTAATGCCTGATGAAAATTTTTCATCTGTTCGGTTAATACCTGCACATGTTGTTGCAAATCAATACTCATTTGATCTTACCCCTAAATCCCGTTCATTCATTATTAATAATGAAAAACGGTTCCTGTCAAACAAATAAAAAAGCCCTACGACCAATCACCAGACGGAAGATCGTAGGGCTTTTCGTCTTTTAGAGTTACCCTTGATAGGCTTGGCCCAACTCCGCGGCTTCTCCAGCCTTATCCATTAAGGTCCCATCTGAATTCACTGCGACCATTTCAATCGCTTCGTGTTTGGCGGCGTCACATACGACTTTACACAGTTCACAACCTTTGCATCGTTCGATATGCACTTCGGCTATCATTTTGTCTGAATTAAGATCCAAACAATTGGCTTCCGGACAATACATGATACAGAGCCGACAGCCTTTTTTCGCCACACACTTCTCATCTGTCACTTGGGCAACATTATACATCTATCTATCTCTTTCCTTCGCTGAGGTTCTCGGTATTTATGCGGCCGTGGCTTCTCCAACCATCAACTCTACGTGATTTTTCTCAGCCCATTCGGCTGCTATTTCATAAGATCTGGCTACAGTATCGAGATTCTTTTTTAACAGCATTTCTTTCTTCGCGAATTTTTTCTTAATGGCTTCATCCAGGGTAGCCGTTCCACCAGAGGCCACGAATTTTTTCCCGAATCGTTCCTGTAAAGCCAGGTCCAATCCATTCATGGAGACACACTTTGTGATCCCAGCCACAGAACCGATCATGGTCATGTTGGTCGCCAATTCGGTTCCGGCGATTTCTAAGGCAATATTCGTCCCTGGTATATTAAAGACCGATACATTCAGGTCTTTGAGCCGTTTCACGTCTTCATCGGACAAAAGAGGCATGTCAGTATTGATAATCACAAGCCCACCCTCTTTAATCCCTGAATAAAATGGCATCGTATAACTCTTCCCCATCGTAATGACCTGAGGATGAAACACTTGGATCACATCTGGAAACACAAGCTCGCCCCTGTCGTAAATTTTTCTGAGCCCTATTCGACAATAACTCTCGGCCGGGGCCATACGCTTTTCGGCCCCAAAAAATGGATTCGAAATGGCAAACTTCCCATCCTTGGATGCGGCCATGGCCATAACATGTGCCGCAGTCACGGCGCCCTGCCCTCCCAGTCCTGACATTCGGATATTAATTCGACGTAAAATCATGGGATAGCTCCTCTTAAATGTCCATCGCTTATGCGGATTGGCCTGCAAGTTGTCTTTTAGCTTCAGCCTTCCGTTCCTTCTCCTTAGCTGCTAATTCTGCCAACAATTCTTTGGCCGGCTCGCTTACATACTCCTTATAAGCAAATCGCTCGGTTGGCTTTTCAGAGTCACGCATTTCCTGCAAACCTTCCATACTATTTTTCCCAATTTCCAGAATACAGGGCGTATACAATTGCAGGTAAGTCGGCCCGATTTCCCGGGCAATATGCACCGCATTTTTAATCACTTTTTCAATGAGATTTGGTTTGCTGACTGTACAGTTCACGACATAGTGACAACCGGATTCTCTGGCAATTTCTGGAAGCCGGACTTTTTCAAAAGTCTTTCCTACCGGTGCCATCTTAGCAACAAACCCCTTTTGCATAAGCCCACTCTCTTGGCCACCAGTATTGGCATATAGCTCATTATCAAAACAAATGGTTGTAAATTTTTCCTGACGGAACCAGGCTTGCAAGGTCATATCTAATCCGATATCCACTGTTGCCCCGTCCCCAGCCAACACCACCACGTCCTTGTGACGATCGGGGAATCGAACCGTCAACGCGCGCTTCAATCCTGATGCGATGGCATTTTGATTCCCAAATAATGAATGAATATTGTGGACTGCCACATGTGGAAAAACCAGACTGGTACATCCAGTTGAGCCCACCATGACCGTATCTTCAGGATTAGGTAAAGACGCGAGGATATACCGGAAAGCCATGGATTCAGGACATCCTGCGCAAAGCGAATGCTCTTCAATAAGTTCCTTCGCGTTGCCGATATCTTTCCATCCCCGTTGTTCATTCCCATACGTGGCCCGCTTGACCAAATCCTGATACTCAGCAGGCATAATATCAAACAACTCTTCTGCGATCTGTATTCGTTCTTTACTCATGCGCTTCTCCTTTATTTCGTTATCTGTTCAAGGGACATTCCCTCACAGAATTCATCACGTTGCTTCAACCTCCACGCCCGGCCAACGAAGGGGCTTTGACCCCCAACACTGTTTTGATTTCCGCAGCGATAATTTCAGGCGGCATCGTCATTCCACCGCACACATGGGGACCCGCATGAACTCGCTCATTATTTTGAACCGTCGATCTTACTTCTCGGGCTAACCATCCAATTACATTAAATTCAGGAACAATGATATGCTTCGCATGCTTTGTGGCTTCCCTGATTTCCTCTCCTGGCCATGGTCGCAAGGTTTTGACCTTCACTAAACCAACCTGAATGCCTTCGTCCTCCAATATCGCAATAGCTTCACGGCTTTGCGAAACTGCAGTGCCTGACGCCACCACAATGACATCCGCATCAGCATTTTCGGTGTCAATCAGGCCATCCATCCAGCGAATAGTGTGCTTCCGCGACCGCTCAACAGCCGCCCAAACCTCTTGTTGCCAACTCGCATGGGTAGCATAACTAATATAGTTGCTTTTCATCACGAAAGGATCTCTCATCATGCGTACGGGAGGGCATTCCATGTCCATACACGGAACCGGTGACCGATAAGGATCGTATGGTGGCAAGCACATATCTACGGGAGTCAGATCGACCATATCTTTCGTATGAGTCACAAAAAATCCATCGCAGCATAAGGCTAGTGGCAAATGGACATCAGGTTCTTCAGATACCATGTACCCCTTGAGGATCCAGTCATAAAAATCTTGTGCGGTTTCCGCATGCCACACTAGCATGCCTGTTTGCATTAAGTAGGCGATTTCTAGAGTATCCGGTTGGATTGAGAGCGGTGAGTTGATTCCTCGGCAGGTTACAATCATCTGAATTGGCAACCGCGCTCCAGCCCACATCGGGAAATTTTCCATAGCCCGCATCGTCCCTGGTCCTGCCGTAGTGGTAAATACCCTGGCGCCACCAAAGGCGGCTCCGGCACATTGAGACATGACAGCAAATTCACTTTCTCCTCGGAAGTAGTCACCAATGTAGCCTTCAGCGAAGAGCTCTCCGCACAATGCCGCAGCTTCACTTTGAGGCGTAATGGGATACGCGACCATTATGTCACAGGAGGCTCGACGAACGGCCTCTTTAATGACTTCACTTCCGGTAAAAAACGAAGGCGTTCTTGCCGCCTCATTCATCATGTGCCAGGGATCGGTATACACCTGCTCTTTTTTGTTTTTTTGTCCTATGAAAGAAGCTTGAGCGGCCATGATTTTGACCTCCTTTGTGTGCTTCAGGGTGAATTACGTTGAATTTATCGAAATTTACTAATCAAAATTAACAAACTGTTTAAAATGAAAGTATTGGGATCCAAAATGATCAAAACGTTATAGACCGCTGGCCATTCTGAAACCCCATTTCTATAACCAGTTATACCGGTGGAGGAACCGAACCCTTCAACTTCTTCACCCATTCTGCCAATCTGATTAATTTATCGGCAGTCGTGTCTCGGATGGACAGCATAGCATCTTCATGGCCTGCCTGGGCGCACATGGCAATAGTATAACAGTTGGTTCCGCCACGAATGATCTTGAGGGAGAGATTTGCTTGATGGCAATGAACGCCCACAAATATGCAGGCATCGATTTTATTATGCCAAATGGTCAAATTAGGATGATTGGGGTTAATTTCAATTTCAGGATTAATTTTCGGATACTTTGGACGGTAGTCTGGCATTGGAATAAGCATGGCATGTTGCGAAGAGTCCACACTTTCCTTAATTGTTTCATATAAATATCGAATGGCCTTGGCTTTTTTAGCAGCTTTTTCATTCCATGCCCAGAGAACTAAGGGTCCTGGAAAAATTGTGGGAACTTTAGCCGAAAGAAGCTGTCTCGCAGCCTGCTCCATCGCCTCTTCTTCAGTAACAATGGTGCCATGGATTGAACCTTGTCCGGGATCTGGAAGACGAATCCCCATGGAGGCCGCCGATGGTGGTAAAAAATGTTCGGGGCCTGGCATTACCCTATAAGAAGTTGTCATCGTACCATTTGTCTCCATTTAAAAAATTGCACAACACCGCAGGACCAATCTATTTACTGTAAGAAGGCATGAAGCAATACTCAAGACCGAAAAAGACCCACGTGTCCAAAATCTTAGACTTTTTGAGAAGAAACTTATGAGTCTTTTGCCCTATACTAATATTCCTCACCCCAATAAACGTGGGATAGTATAAGAAGGCCCTGTAAATATTGTCAATTTTGATAATTAATGTCAGAAGAAGCGGGTAATATCTCACAATTGCCCCTCATAGTCATCTCAACCGTTTTTTTTATGTTTAGAGGAAAAAGGCTTGTGTTGAGAAAAAAAGAGGGGGGAGAAAAATCAAAACCCACGATGGGCCAGAGGATAAAAGGTGCTAGTGGGCTCTTATTTCCAAAATGTCATATCGCCACCTAGCTTCTCCAATAATTTTTGGTACCGTTGAAAATGGTATGGTTATAGAAAAATCTCTTGCCTGGTTCGGCGGAACTTCTATGGAGAACTCAACGTCTTCTTGGCCAACAATTTCACATTCTGCCTTATGACAATCCTCAATTGTAGCCTGGAGAGTAACGGAAATTATGGTAAAAATCTGGGCAGTATTTTGAAGTCGGCCGGTCACCACAAACGACCGGGAGTTCAGGCCTGGTCGAACCTGCATGAGAGAAAGTTGAGCCTGTCCAAGAGGAATCCTCTGAAATTCCAACTTCCGTTCCTGGGTATCCTGCCAAACGATAAATCCGATAGCTCCAAACAGGACCATGAGCGTCATTCCCAGGGCTCGACGAAATTGTGGCATATAGGTCGCCGCCACAATCATTATTAATATTAACAGGATAACGGCAATGGGTAGCATAAATGTTATCTATGGGAGATTGGAGAAAAACTCTCTTTTCCCCATGAAACCCCTAACCTTTCTTTCATTCTCAAGTATTCATTGGAAAAAACAATGCCAAATTTGACTCGTGAAATCGAAATAGTCTCTAAACTGGCTCGGAAGGCCGGAGAGGTTATCATGAACATCTATCAAAAAAATTTCACAGTCATGTACAAAGGTATTAACGACCCCGTTACCCAGGCCGATCAACAGGCCAATGCCCTTATCGTAGATGAATTACACACCCGTTTCCCACACGATTCTATCGTGGCAGAGGAAAGCCCCTTTCCCTCTAACCCTTTGACGACAGGCCGAGTCTGGTATGTAGACCCCCTGGATGGAACGAAAGAGTTTATTGCACGCAACGGGGAGTTTTCCATCATGATCGGACTCACCATTGATGCTCGCAGCAAACTTGGCGTCGTCTATTGGCCTGCCCGCGACCACCTCTATGCCGGCCTGACGGATAAGGAGGCCTGGATAGAATGTAACGGGTTAAGCCAGAAACTCTCAGCTCTCGAATCCAAATGCCCCCCCAATATTTCGCTAGTCACCTCTCGTTCCCATCGATCGCCAATTCTTTCGACAATTCAACAATCATTGCACATCCACAATGAACAACACCTGGGAAGTGTAGGACTGAAAATTGGTCATATTGCTCAAGGAAAAGCTGACGTCTACATTGAACCCAGTCCGTTTACTAGGGCATGGGATGCCTGTGCACCTGAAGCTATTTTGCGGGGGGCCGGTGGGTATTTTACCGACATACACGGAGAACCCATCCAATACGGGCTTAATAATTTTCGTAATCTTCATGGGTTGGTCGGAAGCACTCAAGACTGTCATCAGCGTGTGATTCAAGCCTTGACGGGCCGGTGTTGCTCGTGTGAAGGTTGACACCTTTTTCCGTCGATTCTTAGAATTTATTCTTTAATACCTTTTCAGCGACTTATTCCATAATCATTCTCCCACAAACATGAGAACAGACCTTGTCATTATCGGAGGCGGCTTGGCCGGATCAGAGGCGGCTTGGCAGGCGGCCAACTCTGGAGCCAGAGTGACTCTGCATGAAATGCGGCCTAAGGAAGAGACAGCCGCACATAAGACCGATCACCTAGCCGAGATTGTCTGCTCAAACTCCTTGGGATCGAATGATCCTCTTAGCGCACCTGGAATGTTGAAAGAGGAAATGCGGCAATTGAATTCCTTGATTATTCGAATTGCCGATGAGGTGCGGATCCCAGCAGGAACAGCATTGGCGGTGGATAGAGAGCAATTTTCCTTCAAGGTGACCCAGGCGCTATCAGAGCACCCGAATATAAAAATTCTTCGAGAAGAGATCCATGAAATTCCAGAGGATGCGCTGTGCATTATTGCCACCGGCCCCTTGACGTCACCCAAACTGTCTGAGGCAATCATCCAGTTCACCCAATCAAAAAACCTGTTTTTCTTTGACGCCATTTCACCAATCGTGGATGCGGATTCGCTCGACACAGACCGAACGTTTCTGGCATCCCGCTATGAAAAAGGCACGGCAGACTATGTCAATTGTCCGATGGACGAAGCCACCTATAACGCTTTTTTTAATGCCTTGATCGAAGCCGACCGGGTCCAGCCAAAATCTTTCGAGAACGTGCCGTATTTTGAAGGGTGTCTCCCAATTGAGGTCATGGCCGATCGTGGTCGCCAGACCTTATTGTTCGGTCCTCTCAAGCCGGTGGGATTAATTGACCCTAAAACCGGCCAACGGCCCTATGCTGTGTTACAATTACGTCCAGAAAACGCTCATGGCACCTGTTATAATCTGGTAGGATTTCAAACCAAACTCACTTACCCGGAACAACGAAGAATTTTCAGAATGATCCCAGGCTTGGAGCAGGCCGAATTTTTGAGATTAGGAAGCATCCACCGAAATACATATATCAATGCACCCATCCTCCTACAAGACACCCTGCAAGTGAAAAAACAACCGCGCATCTTTTTTGCCGGACAATTAGTTGGCGTCGAAGGATATGTAGAAGCTGCGGCCAGCGGAGGAATAGCTGGAATCAATGCCGCTCGCATTTTATCAGGCCGTTCCCCTGTCACCCCCCCGCCCTCTACCGCCCATGGGGCACTTCTCCATTACATTACGACCTGTGAGCCCAAGTTCTTTCAACCGATTAACTCCAATTTCGGGCTGTACCCGCCACTTGATACGCCGGTGCGAGACAAACAGAAAAAACGACAACTCATCCAAGAACGGGCCACTACCCATTTCAACACATGGATGACGCAATCCGGTCTTTCGTAATGTACCTTCAATTGGAACGGGGAGTTTCGCCGGAAACAAGCCGAAGCTATCAGTCCGACCTCAAACAATTCGTAGCGCACATTCGGCACACGGACACTGCGAACGTGGTTCTTCAGCCGGGGGCAATTGACTCACTCCATATTCGATCCTATCTCAAGAGCCTCAGTGATCAAGGATTAAAAAAAACCTCACTAGCCAGAAAACTGGCATGTCTGAAAAGCTTTTTTCGTTTTTTAGTTGAAGACGGACGAGTTCCGCGTAATCCAGCATCCACCGTTCGTTCACCTCGACAAGGGACACGTCTTCCTACTGTCCTCACCAAAGACGAAGCCAATACCCTGTTAGACGCATCAACATCCCAGAAATGGATTGACTTGAGAAACCACGCCATTTTAGAAACTCTTTACGCCAGCGGGGCCCGGGTATCAGAACTGGTCGGGTTAAATTGTGGAGACGTGGATCTGGGAGCCAGATCCATCCGACTGCGTGGCAAAGGGAAAAAAGAGCGGATGGTGCCTATTGGCGCCGTGGCTGCTGATGCCATCTTGGAATATCAACGTCATCTGGCTCACAGGAACAAAATGGTACAAACCGGAACATCGGCTCGACTCCTGCCCCACTCAGGATCGCAACCTCTTTTTCTCAATGCTCGAGAAGGGCGGTTGAGCGCTCGAAGCGTCGAACGCATGATGAAGCAAGAAACCGAACACCGTTTCAATAAGACGGTCACTCCCCACACCCTGCGACATTCCTTTGCCACCCACCTCCTGGATGAGGGGGCCGACCTGCGAGCCATCCAAGAACTCTTGGGGCATGCCTCGCTCGCCACAACCCAAAAATACACCCATGTGGCGACCGACCAACTCATGGCCGTTTACGACCGGGCGCACCCCCGATCCGGCTCTTCTCACTCCACACCCTTAGAAGGAGACCCTCTCAAACGATGAAGATTCGATCCACGACAATTCTGTGCGTCCGCAAAGGGGCCACAGTGGCCATGGGCTGTGATGGCCAGGTCACCGTCGGCACTACCATTATGAAAAGTAATGCCAGGAAACTCCGGAAAATGCATCAGGACCAGGTTCTCACTGGCTTTGCCGGGGCGACTGCGGATGCATTTACCTTATTTGAAAAATTCGACACGAAGTTAGAAGAATATCGGGGGAACTTGACCCGAGCTGCCGTTGAACTTGCGAAGGATTGGCGAACCGACCGGGTCCTGCGACGATTGGAAGCACTCTTAGCGGTAGCCGACCGGGAGCATTCCTTTATTATCACCGGCACGGGGGATGTGGTCGAACCTGAAGATGGGATTTTGGCCATTGGATCAGGAGGACCCTACGCCTTATCTGCCGCTCGAGCCCTTCTGGGTCATACCGAATTACGACCGTCCCAGGTTGTGGAACAGAGCATGCGAATTGCCGCCGGAATTGATATTTATACCAACCATCACCTTGTCATTGAGGAGTTATCGTCATAACGTATGGAACAACAGACTTCACCAACACCCAAAAACTTGGACTCCCTCACTCCACGCCAAATTGTGGAGGAGTTGGATCGCTATGTCATTGGACAACGGGACGCCAAGCGCATGGTCGCCATCGCGTTACGAAACCGCTGGCGGCGCCAACAGCTCAGCCCGGAACTGCGTGATGAAATCGTTCCCAAAAATATCATCATGATTGGCCCGACCGGAGTTGGGAAAACCGAAATTTCCCGACGAGTCTCAAAATTGGCAGATGCGCCATTCATTAAAGTTGAGGCCTCCAAATTTACCGAGGTGGGATACGTCGGCAGGGACGTGGAATCTCTGATTCGTGACCTCACAGATTTATCCATCAATATGGTCAAGACCGCTTACCTGGAGAAGGTCCAAAAGAAGGCTGAAGACATGGCGGAAGAGCGGGTCTTAGATATGCTGCTTCCACCCTCGCCTTCGAGTCCCTCGTTTGAGACCACGGAAGAGTCAACAGAGGCTCCCACACAACAGAAACAGGATCAACAAGAATCGACCCGGTCAAAACTTCGTCTTCAGCTGCGCGAGGGGAAATTGGATAATCGATTGGTGGAAATAGAAATCAAAGAACGGGGAGGACTTCCTGTTGGAATCATTTCCAATATCGGGGGGATGGAAGATCTAGAACACAATCTTCGAGATATGCTCGGAGGGATGATGCCCGGTAAAAAGAAAAATCGCCGGATGAAAGTCTCAGAAGCCCTGAAATTCATGGCCCAAGAAGAAGCGCAAAAACTGATTGACATGGAGGAAGTCACCAAGGAGGCCATTACCCGTACGGAACAATCGGGTATCGTCTTCCTGGACGAGATTGACAAAATTGCCGGACGAGAGAAACACACAGGCCCCGACATTTCCCGGGAAGGCGTGCAGCGGGACCTCCTCCCGATCGTGGAAGGATCAACCGTCAATACCAAGCACGGGCCGGTCAAAACTGATCATATTTTATTCATTGCCGCTGGAGCATTTCACGTGGCCAAACCCTCGGACTTGATTCCGGAATTACAAGGCCGTTTCCCTATCCGGGTAGAATTGGAACCCCTCACAAAGGATGACCTCATCCGCATTTTAACCGAACCCAAAAACGCCCTGGTTAAACAATACCACGCCTTGCTGAGCACAGAAGGGATCGCGTTGGAATTTACCAAAGACGGGATTGAAGAAATTGCCGCAACCGCTGTGCAGGTGAATGACCGAACCGAAAACATCGGCGCACGACGACTCTTCACGATTGTGGAGCGGTTATTGGAAGATATCTCGTTTGAAGCGCAGGATCTTCAGGAAAAAAAGGTCGTGATCAACGCACAGTATGTTCGCGACCACCTCCAAAGCATTGTGAAAGACGAAGACCTCAGCCGTTTCATTCTCTAGATTCTGACTTTCGTTACTATAGCTATTATTTCCCTTTTGCCTGTACTATTTCCCCGAAACCCTGGAGCCAATGAGTACGTTTCATGAACAAACTGATTAAAAAAGCTGACATCCTGATTGAAGCACTTCCCTATATTCGAACTCTGGCAGGCAAAACCGTGGTGATCAAATACGGAGGGAGCGCGATGATCCAGGAGGAACTCAAAGAAGGGTTTGCCGAGGATGTCGTTTTACTAAAATATGTGGGGTTGCAACCGATTATCGTTCATGGAGGTGGGCCACAAATCAACGACATTCTGAGCAAATTCGGCATTGAAGCGAAATTTCTTCATGGGGTTCGAGTCACGGATGAGCCAACGATGGAAGTGGTCGAGATGGTCCTCGGGGGAAAAATCAACAAGGAAATCGTGTCGCTTCTCAACCAGCATGGCGCTAAGGCCGTCGGACTCACAGGCAAGGATGGCCGGCTTCTGACCACGAAACCATTTAATCCCAAGAGTCTTGTTCACACCTACAGCGGATCAACCGACGTGCTGCACCCTGAAGACTATGGCCTCGTTGGGCAAGTCAGCCATGTTGACACCACATTGCTGCATACGCTTCAAGAAGCGAATTTCATTCCGGTCATCGCACCAATCGGAGTCGACGCCAAATGGAAAACGCATAATAT
>DOFS01000459.1:15354-20050 GCA_003523945.1 Nitrospiraceae bacterium
CTTTCCAAAAAAGATATGGAACGAATGGTCAAAAAACAGGTCATCAGCGCAGGCATGCTCCCCAAGGTTCATGCCTGCCTAACCGCCCTTCAGGGTGGCGTGCGGAAAGCGCACATCATTGATGGGCGTGTGCCTCATGCGGTGTTACTCGAGATTTTCACCGATAAAGGTATCGGGACGGAAATTCTGTCGTAACCAAGATGAAACTTTCCAAACAAACCTCGCCATCAGATTCTTCACGTAGCCAAGCCTCGGCTATTCCCCAACCGGATCAGCATTCCGCGCTCCTCTTAGTCGACTTACAGAATGACTTCTTTCCCGGTGGCACTCTGGCCGTTCCTGGAGCTGACGGTCTGATCCCTCTCATCAACGCCTATATCAAGCACTTCAGCCGTCAGGGTTGGCCGATCCTGGCAACTAGAGATTGGCACCCAGCCAATCATAGCTCCTTCACCGAACAGCAGGGACCCTGGCCGGTTCATGGAGTCCAAGGGTCACGCGGAGCCCAATTTCATTCCGACTTAGTCCTTCCTCCCGGCATGATGGTGATTTCTAAAGGAACCGACCCTAAGAAAGACTCCCGATCCGGCTTTGATGGAACGAGCCTGGCCGATCGTTTGGAAGACCTCCACATCCAAACGTTGTATGTGCTGGGGCTCCCGACCGAACATTGCGTCAAGCACACCGTCCTTGATGGCTGTCAACGAGGCCTTCGAGTCGTCTTGCTCACGGATGCCACGAAGGGAGGCACCCATCAGCAGGATCATTCTTCGAATGCCCTACAAGAAATGACCGATGCTGGTGCATTTCTCGCGAACATCGGCGATATCGGAATTCCCGCTTCTTTACACTGAACGGTTTCTGCTCCACTCATTCCTTGTCATGCGGGAGGTTGATTTTCCCCATGCTTCGAATTGAAAAAACTCCCTTTCATCACATCCGCATCTTTCGTCCTTTTTTCCCAGGCACCTTCCCCGAATCTTCTCCTGAAAATGAATATACATTAACCCTCAAGAGTGGCAACCAAAGTTCCGAGAAGTGGATTCATGAGGCCAAAGGGTAGTCCAGAAAAATTAGAAGCCAGACGCCGGTTGGCTGCCAGCCTGTTGGCGAAAGGTCGAGGCATCCGTGAGGTCGCCAGAACGATCGGTGCCGCTCCGTCGTCCGTCAAACGATGGAAAGATGCGCTCGACCAAGGCGGAAAAAATGCGTTGAAGTCCAAACCGCATACCGGTCGTCCCTCACGGCTTTCGCCCAAACAACGCCAACATCTCCTCCACATCCTCCGACAGGGCCCACGGGCCTCAAAGATGCGGACTGATCAATGGACCTGTCGCCTCATTGGGACAATAATCCGACGACACTTCGGGGTAAAATACCACCCCGATCATGTGAGTCGGATTTTGCGAGGCTTGGGTTGGAAGAATCAAAAGAAAAAAAGCCTGGGAAAGAAACAGAACAGGACTGTACCCACGCGCCCACGGCGCCCAGGGCCATCCAGACGCCATAAGTAAAGAATCTTTCAATCCCGGTCATCCCGATCCTTCATGACCAAAAGACCGAATTCTGTTCCTAGCCAGAGCTATTCCCCTTCACCCTCTGCTCTTGCTGTCTGTCTCTAAAGATTCGCAACTTTCCCGAGGGATGCTCATTCCACGCCATAGCCGACAATATTCAGACCAGATGGCCTTGATGCCTCTCAGAAGATCAAGGCAACCATGAGTGACTCCTGTCACTTTTTACTAGTCGGGTCGTTCCGAGGACAAAAAAAAGATCCCTGACACTCATTCTGACCGACGGTACATTCTGGAAACCCTTCCAGCCTGCAAAGCTTTGTCCCGAAGCGGATGACTCAGTGAACCTGTTCTAAGCCAATCCCCCGATGGGAACAATACGCTTTCACTTCCTTCAACTCATCTCTCTTTCCCCTCTTCCTCCTCGGCAATAATTGCCCGAGGCAAGAATACCCGAAAAGTCGAGCCTTTTCCCGGAGTCGATTCGACTTCAATGGTCCCCTGGTGCCGATCAATGATTCGACGCACAATGGCCAAACCAACCCCCAGACCGTCTTTCGGTTCCACGCCCAGGCGAGAAAACGCCTCAAAGATTCCAGCATGATGTTCTGCCACAATCCCAATCCCGTTATCCCTAACGGAATAAACTGACCATCCATGCATGGTCTTACCGGAAATAACCATTTCTCCCGGGCGAGCAGGATCGAGATGCTTCCGGGCATTATCAATCAAATTCGCAAAAACTTGAGATACCAACACCTCGTCTCCCATACAATCCGGAAGGTCCTCAATACGCACCACAACTCCCTTGCTCTTGAGTTGCTGCTCCATGGAAGTCACGACTCCGATCACAAGCTGATTCACGTCCAGGCCCTGCCACTGAAGGCTAATCTGCCCAAGCCGGATAAAGTGGAGAAGTCCCGACGTGATACAACTCACAAGATCCACCTCGCACCGAATGCGCTGGACTCCCTCGGAAATATCTTGTGTGATGAGTGAGTTGAGCGGAGCTCGTGCAGAACCGGCCCGTGTTTTATCTTTAGACAGTTCATTCAGTCGACTGGACATCAAAATGAGTTTCTGACAGGTATTCTGAAGAGTTGCTAACGGGGCGCGAAGATCTTGGGAGATTACACGCAACAACAGATCCACATCCGCAGAGGAAACCTTCTCAGATCTCCCCTTTCGTTGAACAAAAAAATCATCTGGTTGATTGGATGGTTCCATACGGTGTCACTCTTTCAACCACCCTTTAGGCAGTTACAGAGGAGTACCCTGACTGTCAGGGCCGGGAAGGACGCATACCGACGGCGAACGCCGCATCCCCCTGAATGCCTTTCCCTCACATCGGAAAAACAGAAAGACCCCATAAGGAAGAAAATCGGCAGCGCCTCGCGGCTTCTCTCATTTCAGCAAGCTGACGACCTTGCCCTTGAAGAGGTCAGAACCTTAATCGTTGCTGAAATGAGGCCGAAAGATGAAGGAAATGGCCGATGGAACAAGCATCTTGGCCAACAACCGCAAAGGAGAGAAAGAGGGAATGAAGAGAGAGATAAAAGTTACGCAAAAAATGGAATGATGACAAACAAAACTTCAAAATAAAGGTGGCTACACCATACAGAGCGAGAATCAGTCTTGTTGAATTATTTAAAATCAAAGCCCCATCTATCGCACCCATCAATAAATGATTTCCGGCACTCTAAATAAAGGCCGGTGCTCTGCCCAACAAAACAGAGGGAGGCCACGGCCTTGTTGGGCCATCTTCTCACGATTAATTACTTTATCAACAACCCCCCGTACTGGACGAAAAAGGGCACAAACACCAGTGACAGAATAGCTGAAAGTTTGATCAGGATATTCAATGACGGCCCCGAGGTGTCTTTCAGGGGATCGCCAACGGTATCGCCAACTACGGCGGCCTTGTGAGTGTCCGTACCCTTACCCCCAAGATTTCCTGCCTCAATATATTTCTTCGCATTATCCCAGGCACCACCACTATTCGATGAGGAGATGGCGATGACCCCACCGGCGACAAGGGAGCCTGCCAGCACACCAGCCACCGCCTGAATACCGAACAGAAATCCAGTGATCAGCGGGGTTCCCATAATCAGAATGCCCGGTGCAATCATTTCTTTCAGGGCAGCTTGAGTTGAAATGGCGACACATTGCTCATAATCCGCCTCGGCCTTCCCTTCCATGAGGCCGGGAATCGTGCGGAATTGACGTCGAACCTCTTCAATCATCTTATATGCCGCCGACCCCACCGATTTCATCGTCATGGCGGAAAAGTAGGCGGGTAACACGGCCCCGATAAACAAACCGGTATACACTAGGGGATCCAGCAAATTAATGCTGCCTAATAGGTCAAAATCCGGGCCATGTTGTTCCTTGAGCAGTAAGTCCGCCCGGGTGAGAAACGCCGCGAACAGGGCCAACGACGTCAGGATAGCCGCACCGATGGCAAAACCCTTCCCAATGGCAGCCGTAGTATTTCCGGCAGCATCCAACACATCAGTCCGTTTACGGACGTGTTCCGGCATCCCGGCCATTTCAGCGATACCCCCGGCATTATCAGAAACCGGTCCATAGGCATCGATCGTGAGCGCAATCACAAGTGTCCCCAACATACCAAGGGAGGCAATTGCCACCCCATACATGCCGGCTAACATCCACGGGATATAGATGGCGAGACCAATGGCGAGATAAGGACCCACGGCACTCTGATAGCCAAGGGCCAGACCAAAAATGATATTCGTGGCTGAACCCGTTTCACACGACTTGGCTACTTCACGCACAGGACCATAATCATGGGAGGTGTAGTATTCAGTCATCAATCCTACGGCGAGGCCGGCAATCAAACCTGCCAGGAAGCAAAAATACACGCCTAAATCGGTATACGCCTGCCCACCAATCTCAAAAGTATCCGGGAGCATGGCCTTGGTGACAAACAACATCACCACCGCCATGAGCGCACTGGAGATGATCAACATCTTTTTCAACGCAGGACCAACCTGTTCCTCGGAATTAACCTTGATCATCAACAGGGTGAGCAGGCTCACAGGGATTCCAATCGCCGAAATAAGGATCGGATACAACAACGCATCAACCATTCCGGAAAAGGCAACGGCACTAATCACCATCGCGGCACAGGTGCTTTCAGCACAGGAACCAAATAAGTCAGC
>DOFS01000459.1:20198-21171 GCA_003523945.1 Nitrospiraceae bacterium
CGTTATCGGCAATCACCGCAGGGTTTCGCGGGTCGTCTTCCGGTATTCCGGCTTCAACTTTTCCCACTAAATCAGCCCCGACATCAGCAGCTTTTGTGAAAATGCCGCCACCCACACGAGCAAATAAGGCAATAGACGAACCTCCGAGACCGAATCCGGCAATGACTTCCATCAAAATATGCGTCGGGAGTTGAGCCGGCATAATACTTTTGAGCCCAAGATAAATAATTAATAGTCCTAAAACCGCCAGGCTGACCAACGCAAAGCCCATCACAGAGCCCGAATGCAGCGCGACATTAAATGCGGTGGAGAGGGATTGATTGGCAGAAACAGTTGTTCGTACATTGCCTTGTGTCGCAATCTTCATCCCGATGAAACCCGAGGCAATCGAAATGATTGCGCCAAAGATGAAGGCAATAGCCGTGTACAATCCTTCATTCACATAGTCGGTATGATGATCATCAATTAACACCGCGATGATGGCGGCAAAGACTACCATGAAAATGGCCATGATTTTATATTCTTGCTTCAGGAATGCCATGGCCCCTGTGGCAATAGCCGAATGAATTTTCGCCAGACGCTTTCTGGTTTCAGGATCTTCGACACCCATATCTATGGGGATCTTCATGACCGATGAAGAGTAGTAATACGCGACAGCTAATCCGAGAACGGACAGAACCAGAATAATAGTTACCGACATGTTGGGAATATCTCCATTCTTATGTAAATGGCCAGTACCGTTTTGTCAGCACTGACTCAACAGGAACTATGGATGGGACCGTCAAATTCCGGCCATGGACTGAGACCCTCCGATAAAACCTAAGACTGGACCATGCTATGTCCACAGAGAAATGCTCCATTCACGAATCAACTTCCTTATGTCGTTCTAGCTGGGAGACAAAACAGCGTGTGAGGGATTGCCCTAGACCGACCAGACACGATCATGATATCGGCCTGATTCAAAAATATGTCA
>DOFS01000552.1 GCA_003523945.1 Nitrospiraceae bacterium
GTAGTCAAGGAATTCAGTTGTTTAGGGTAGGCCAATACGAATTGGCATTGGAAGAATTCAATCGGGCTCTTGACATCACTGATTGGAATGATGAAGTTCATTTTGTCCGATTTTTAATATTACAAAAATGGCATACCCTGCTCGAGCTTGGGCTGAAAAGTGAAGGTGAGGTTCGAACACAATTTCATTCGAGGGCTCAGAGGATTGCTTCAGATGATGGCGAGATTCGAGACTTATTCAATGCGGCCTTCCCAAAAGGTGCTGCGCACGCAGTACAAGAACTGTACTGCTGTATTTTTTATTATCTCCAATGGGAAGCCGCGTCAGCCGTTGAAAAAGATTCAGTAAAAAAATGCTTTGACGCTCACTTCAGCCTCGCCACTGCCAAAAGAACTTTCGGAGGGACCGAGGAAATAACGAAACGTTGCAGTGAGCTATTGGTGCTGTTAAGACCATGAAGAGTGAAAAGGTACTGAACCAACTTACCAATCGGGGATCGTTCCCATTTCGAACCCGTGGAATGAAAGGCCACGTTTCGGCGGGTCCTTTTCATCCTGGATGAAGGCGGCTCCCTGGCATCTCCGGATTTGCACGTCGCGAATTATATCCTACCAGCCGCCGCCCTCACCTATGTCGCCTCCTCCCTTTTCAGCCTGGTGAACATGAGGCGATGGATTCGATTGGTCCGGTATTAATTGAAAGCTTCTACCCCACACATCGTAATATGTAACCTTGAATTGACCTTCTGAGTCATCCTACCTTGCCGTCCAATTCATCTGAGCACTTTGGAACCCCTGACCATCAATCTTTCAGTACCTGTCATGATTTAGACATTTTCAGATGTTTTGATACATCCTGCTACACCAAGATACATCCCTTTTGATGGGTGCTCAGGCCTTTCTTTCCCTCAAGCTTCCTGCTTTTTCCAATAAATCAACCAGTTGGTAGCATGAAAGTGGGCCAGTCCGAGGCGAGTGAGGAAATGGCATTAAGGTTGCTCTTTTAAAACCCAAAAGCTGGAAGGGAACGACTCAAAAACAAGGAGAAAGCCATCATGGACTTGACCCAATTGACCCTCGGAACTCTGACAGCTTGTTGAGGAGCCCTCGCCTTTCATTATTAAGAACAAAAGGAGGACGGTCATGGAACAAATGAATCGACCTTTAACGTATGATGAAAAAAAAGCTGCAGACGCCGCCTTCAAAGGATCCCCATGTGACCCTAAGTGGTCCGAAGCGGCGCGAAACGTCTATGAAGGCCTTTCTTTGGCAATGGCGAATCAACGGAATGAAACCTTCCAAGAAGTTCGTCTTTTGCAGGTGGCGACTATTGCAAAGCAGGTAGTGCCCGAGTCCAATCAGATGTCAGGAATGATTTGCGGAGAGCAACCGTAACCTTCATGTTTCCCCTGGAATGGAATGCCCGTTTCCACTGAGCATTGCCGATTCTGGCGGAAAGGACTAGTTGGCGCCGACGGATATGGAGGGCGCCAGACGTATTTTTAAAGCCGCCTAGTTCCTATGTCGCCTTCTCACTCTTCAGGTTGGGGAATATGTGGCGGTGGATTCGGTTAGTCCGGCGAGATAATCCTTCTGCCCTGCAAAGCAACATTTCATCTTTGGAAACTGGGTTGAGAAGGGTGAGAAAAATAAGATTTTTAGCCTGGATACGTCGCGCTCCTGGTATAAGGTTTGGGTAGGTGCAATGCGCCGTTCCCTCCCCGCTATCTCAATTGAATAATATCCTCAATCCAAATGGTTCTAGAGCTATAAGGCCCATTGGAAAGTGCCTGGTAGAACTTACGATCGGAGGTGATCACAGCACCATCAATCGTCTCGGCTAAAGCGAGGTAAAGACAATCGTACAAACTTTGCTAAGTCACAAGGGCCAGTGCATAACCCGCGGGAAAGAGTCGTTCATCGGGATGGTATTGAAGCGGGGGTTGCGCGAACTTCTTGAGTATGACATCACCTTCCTCTTTCGTGAGTTCGTTGCGGCGGATCTTTTTGGCAAGAACACTGCCCACCTCCAATTGGATGTAAGCCGGCACGTGAAGTGGAGCTTCTAACCGGCTGACATGCATCGCGACATCCGAATAAGTTTCAGGATCTAACCGCTTGATCGCCAAACTCGCATCAATCACACAGCCCTTCACCGATTTCTATCTTCCCTTGTCAGCTCTGCGCTATCGCTGAACGTCTGGCCGGACTTCTTTAACCGCTTGTGGAACTGTTCGATCCGTTCCCATGCTCCCTCATAATCGAGCACCGCTTCTTCCAAAATCGTTCTGACCTCCGATTCAAGGGAACAACCATGTTCCTGTGCACGCTTCTTGAGTCGGACCACGACTTTCTCATCGAGTTGCCGAACCAAAACCTGTGCCATTGTCTCCCCTAATATTTTGCAAAATTACTATCATAATGATAGCGCTTCACCTGTCATCCATCAATGCACTTCTGATCAAGACGAATCATCCTGGGTGGTTTGCGATTAATCTTCTCAAGCACTAGAACTCAATGGGCTATCGCAGGGCTCGGGAGCGTGAGAAGTTTTTTGGCGTGTGGATTGACCCAAGGGAGATCATCTTCCACAACTCGAATGACTGCGAATTAGAGGCCGAGGCGCTACGCAATTGGGGTTCATCGAGCAGCAACGGCGGCGGTGCCTGAGATGGAGCCAGGGGCAGGTCTAGCGGGGACTATCGATATGATCCCTACGGAGGCTCCTGCCGAGGAAGCGACACCCATCCCTGTTGAGTTGAGACGGATGGACCACTGAGCCATTCGAGAGATGTCTCGGAACAGCTCGAAACTCAGAAGATTTGCTGCTACCCCATACGAAGTATGAGGGAATGGTTCCTGCCTTCTTTTCTGACTCCCTTATCTCTGGACCAACGTAATTATCAGGAGTTCAGTGCATTCGGGGAACCCTCAATCACCCCCAATAATTTCTTCTCCCGGTGTTCCCTCAACGCAAAAGACTTTCAACTATAGAACAACCTCAGTATCAAACTAGTCTTTCGATGTCGGATTGTAAGTTGAAATCCACTACTGTACTGTACTTACAGCACGTGAATCTATGTCTGAATGATATCGTGGTCTTAGGATTTCGAGGGAGTGCTCATTACCAGGATTGGCTCTTTATTGGATTAAAAGGTTCGTTACCAAAATGGTGGATAATTTTTTGTCCATTAGATCTAGGGTCTCCGTTATCACTATAAGGCCTTTGGTTTGGTAAATAAGTCGAGGTTGGTACCTATGTTCAAACTTTGGAGTAAAAAGGGCAAAGTTTTATGGCAGATTCTGGTGATGAATTGGAGAACGGTGGCATGCAACATTCTTCTCGGGCTATATACGGGATTTTGGGTTGTCCCGACCTTCCTGCCAGACAACACTAACCTTTTCGCCAACCCTGAATGGGGTCCACTACTCGTTCTGTTTCTTGTCACACCAGGAATCTTGCTGGCATCAGTTTATAAGCAGGCCTTAACTCTATGGGTTCGATATCTGAAGAATTATCGATTGGAGCAGGCTCCATTTACCTATATCGACGGGGCAGTGCTTTTTATTCTTGTCGCTTGCATTGGGATTTATTTCTCATGGGGCCAGGTGGGTCCGCATATACATTTTTCTCCAAGCGGAGAGCTTTTGCTGGTCACCCTTGGGCTATCTCTTGCAATTTTCTGTGGAAAGATCTATTGGAATGGGCGAACGTTGGTCGGTGAGCAAGCCAGCAAAAATTCAACCGCTCCGGAATATTATATCGATGAACCTATAACCACTGAAGAGGAAGATCTTCTGAATAGAAAGCAATTTGTTGAAGACCTGTGCAACCAAATTGTGAATTATCCTTTACCGGAGTCGTTTGTATTTGGCCTTTATGGAAGATGGGGGGAGGGGAAAACCTCTACACTCAATTTGGTCAGAAATAAGCTCAATCAAAGAGAAGACGTTCTTGTTCTGGATTTTGACCCGTGGGTCTTTTCATCGACTGAGGCTTTAATCGAAAACTTTTACGATGGAATCCATAAATGTCTTAACCAAAGGTTTCTCCTACCCAACTTAAGGAAATTGATAATTAGATACCGCAAAATCCTTGTTTCTGGCCTTAAGCTAAAAGGTTTCGATTTTGACCTCTCCTGGACTGACGAGACATTAGATCAATTGAAACCCTAATTGAGATGACAGGCTCAAAGCTGGTTATATTTATCGACGATATTGATCGATTGCGAGAAAGAAATGACCTCCTACAGATATTCAAACTTGTGAAACTTTCTGGGAGATTCAAAAAAACAATGTATGTTTTAAGCTTCGATCCAATAGAGGTCAACGGGATATTGAATCCAAATGGGAGCACAGATTCCTCATTTCTTGAAAAAATCATCCAGGCCCAGATTTCACTACCTCCAGCAGGCAAGGAATCCATAGATCGCTACCTGTATTTCTCAACCGAGGATGGACATGTTTCCGAAATAGACAAACTTTTTAGAAATCTGAAGATTGACAGGAAGAGAATCGAAGATTTCGAGAAGGATTTCAATACAATCTACGTCAGGCAGCTTTCAAAACTGTTTCTCACTCTACGACGCGCAAAGCTCTACTTGAATGGGCTTTATCAAAGACTCCCTTCTGTGAAGGAAGAGGTTAATCTCCAAGATTTTCTCATTTTGGAGGCCATTAGGGTGTTTTATCCCGAAGTCTACCGGGACATGACTGAGTATCGTTGGTTTTACCTGCCATCATGGGGGGAAGCCGCATTTATTACTTTTCCATTTGAGATCAATTCTAGAGGTAAAGAGGCCTATGCCCTCATCAAAGATCACATAGAAAAACTTGTCAAAAAGCAGGAGAAACAAGATGTCTTGCTCGAACTTCTTCAATTTTTATTTTTTGAAGTGCGAAAAGCGATTTCCGCCGAGCTGATTGGACATAGTGGTTTGGAGACAGATTATCGCCGTCAAAAACGACTGAGTCATCCAGAAGTTTTTTGGAAATACTTCACTCTTAGCGTTCCAGCAAAAGAATTACCAGATCAAGCAGTCGAATCCTTAATAGATTCTTGGAATGGTTTCGAGCGAGACGCGCTTACGGAAGATTTTGGCAACCAGGTTCAAAAATTTAGAAAAATGAAGCAGATGACTGAACTATGGCAAAAACTTCTCTTGTTTATGCCAAAGATTACCCTTGAAACTTCGCGGACTCTTATAGAGTACTTGTTCAATAATATGCATCATTTTAGAAAAGCAGATAATGAGGTATTTCGTGACTCAGAGTACTCCGCCGCAGTTAGGCTCCTGTTTGTACTTATAGACAATAAATTGCCGCCAGAGGAAATTGGAGTTGTGCTTAGAGACATAGTCCAAGGAACACCATCCTTTGAGCTGGCCATCCGAATAGTGGATTACGTTCGGAGCAGAAATGGAGATTTATTTAATATCCGTGAGCAAGGCAACTTTGATGCACTAAGCACTGTCTTGGGCTTGAGATTAACGGCACACTTTATTGAAGGAAGCCGCAACATTTTCAATGAAGAAAGCAGGTATGGTTACATATTGGCGCAATGGGGAACATTCAGCTCTCAAGACAATTTAAAGATAAATGATTACGTCATGGGGCTAGTAAAAGAAGATCATACGATCATTGGGAAAATATTGGTTGTTTACACAAATAACCGTGGAGACTCAATTGGAATTCGGATTAGACGGGAGGACCTTGTTCAACTTTATGATGAGAAAAAACTATACGAACTCGCGAAGCACTACAGCGATTCTTCCTATTCAAATGATCATGAAAAAAAGGCAGTAGAAACATTCATTAGTCAATATGAAGAGCGCAGAAGAACTGCTACACTAGAGATTACCCAACAATCCAATAAACAGAAATTTATGAATGCAAATAGTCAGGGTCTTCAGTTGTTCAAAAAAGGCGAATACGAACTGGCATTGCAAGAATTCAATCAAGCTCTTGGCATAACTGATTGGAACGACGAGAATCATTGGATTCCTCAAGTCAGACTTGAAAAATGGCGAACGTTGTTGGAGCTTGCAATAAAAAGTGAAGGAGAAATTCGAAAACAATATCTATCAACTGCTCAAAAAATTACTTCAAATGAAATGGAGATTCAGGAATTATTCAATGCAGCCTACCCGACTGGGGCGGACCAGGCACCACAAGAGTTGTATTGTTGTATTTTTTATTATCTCCAATGGGACGCTGTCCCAGCCGAAGAAAAGGATGCAATGAGAAATATTTTTGAAGTACACTTCAGCATAGCGACCAGCCAAGGAACTTCCGGACACTCCCACGAAATAATGACACGTTGCGGCGAGCTAGCGGCGAAGATTAGACAGTGAATGGTGAAATTGTGCTCAACAAACCTACCAACCTTCAATCTCCTGAGACATCAATACCCCCTCAGGTGTGGACATTGGCCATTCGAAGTGGTCTATCGAGGACGTAATCTGGCTGTTTGATTCCCATGAAATTCTAAATACTTTGGGTATGAGGATCGACAAGAACATCGTGGGTTGATGGTGAGATTTTTGGGTTCTTCTGACAATCTAAATATGTTTTTTTAGAACGAAGGGTGTCTGTTCATACTGCCTAATTGGCAATATCCTCCGCTCGAAGATCCCCGTCCCATCTAAATTCCCCCGGGCAAGGTTACGTGAGGATTCTTTCGTGGCCCTTCCCCTTTCGGCCTGCTGTGCACGACTCTCAGCCTTCAACTTGTCAAATTCCTTTTCTTTCTCCTTCATGTAAGCTAACTGTTCGTTGTTGATGCGAAACACACAGTTGCCCTAGCTGGGTAAGGTGCCCGAAGGATAAAATGCGTAAGACTATGGTTTTTCGCTCTCATTCTGACAAGCATACGCTCAGGACTTACTGCAAAGGGAAAGGGAATATTTTTGAGGATATCGAATACCTTGCCGGATAAGCCCAACGAGATGGTTGTATCTTCCATTCCCTCAGAGCTTTGGACCATCGGTCATTCGACGCGGCCTATCGAGGAATTCGTCGGGCTTCTTCAATCGCACGGCATTCAATTGCTGGTCGACGTCAGAACGATTCCGTTTTCCCGGCGCAATCCGCAGTTCCACCAGGAGATTCTTGCACAGAGTCTTCGTGAGGCCGGGTTTCAGTATCGGCACATGCCGGCGTTGGGAGGCAGGAGGAAAACCCGGCCGGACTCGGTGAATGTGGGATGGAGGAATGAGGGTTTCCGAGGTTACGCGGATTACATGCAAACTCAAGATTTTTGGAATGCGGTGGAAGATCTCGTGGCTATTGGCCAAAGTCTACGAGTGGCCATCATGTGTGCCGAAGCGGTGCCATGGCGCTGCCACCGGTCCCTGATTGCAGATGTGTTGGTCATTCGAGGATGGACGGTGCACGACATCATCTCGGCAAGTTCTCTCAAAATCCACACACTCACACCGTTTGCCAAACCTGATGCCGGTCGCCTCACCTACCCGTCAGAAAAACCCTCTGACTCCACCCTACCCCTTTTTTAACAAGAGGCTGATAGACGAGTCTGGATTTTATTGATTTGAAGAATGGAGCCGTTAAGGAAGAGTAGCGTCTGGTAATCTTTAGTATGGAAATTTAAAGCGCTTGCAACAACCCGCGGTGATTGTGTCAGACTCGACCATCGTGCGAATTGGCGGATTTGAACAACGGGAAGTGCCCATCCATTTCCATTGCGGGCCAACACCGACCACTTGGATCAGCAGTTCTGTAGGGGGATGTGAGGTTTAGCGCTGGGCAACTAATTCTTTGGGAGGATGCGCGGCATGCTCAGGGGGTGAGCCGCCCCAGATCACTGTGTCCGGGCACAGATCGGCTCCATTCGGCCAGACAACTGTGCCGTTTTCAACTCTGACTTGTTTAAAGAGTTTTTCATCAGCCTTGAGCGGTTCAAAGATGGGCCCCGTCAGAAGGCTTGAGATGTCCCGCTCAATGACAGAATCGTCAGTAAGTGTGAGTCGTAATTTCCATCTTTCGAGTGGGGTCGCCTGTTGAATTCTCAGAAGTGCCATAAGGTCTGCCTGTTCTAATCCAGGGGAGCAATAGGTCTCGGCAACTGTCCAGCTTTTGCAAGCTGCCAATCCTGTCTCAACTCTTCACGGTGGAGGGCTGCCCATTCCAAGGTCAAAGCCAATGCGCGTCGGGGAAGTTCACCACGATAGATTGCCAAAGTCTCCACTTCGATTAACGCTTCAAACTCACCATAGCTAACATGAAAATGCGCTGGCTCGTGATCATTGAAAAAGATCCGAACCACGATACCGAAAAATCGACTGATCTCTGGCACGTTCCGACTTTATCACAATCATCCGTTTCTGTGAAGAAAGGTAATCTAGATTGAGGATTTCCCTGTAAATATGGTTTGCCGGCCTCAGCCAACGTCTATAGGAATAATCGGTATGCTTCTGGATTTTTAGACCTGGTGGCTGCCCCATCCCCGGAAGTGATGCCGGGGATGGACCCAGACCAGGATCTTCTTAACTTCTTGGGTTACTTTGTGAAAGCGCTTTCGGTTTTATGGCTAATTTATTGACGACCTTCTGCACTCCCTCCGTCTTTTTGGCAATTTCCACGGCTCTTTCGATCTGATTTTGTGTTTCAACGAATCCACTTAACATGACCGTGCTTCTGTACGTATCAACTTCAATTTCAAACGCATCCACGAGGTCATCGGCAAACAATGATGACTTGACTGATGACGTGATCACGGCATCGTCAACCGTGGTTCCCACAGTCCGCCCATGTGGATCACTGGCACATGCTGAAAATGCAAAGGCACATGCCACACTTAAGACCACGAACATGGCTTTGGCTCTCAGTTTGTTTGTGAAGGTGTTGGACATAACAATTCTCCCTTTTTGAAATGAAAGTTTTTGGACACAGCCTTGATGCCATTCAACAGACTGGGTCAGTATGATTCAAAGAGGGGCGCAACAGAATTGATAAAAACCCTTGAATCTTGTCTTGAAATACCTTGTTTTTCCCGTTCATAGGAGAAGAGGCTCTTTCAACGTGAAGCTGAAAAAGGAAGAAACGAAAAATCAGCTACCTGGCAATTCTCAAGATCCTGAATTTTGATTACTGGCCTGTCGCCGTGAACAAGAGTAAGATTTGTGCAAACCCAAGGTGATGTTATGGAAACCGCTGGCAACAGGAGGATTTCTCTCCCTCCTGACCTATACAAAAAACTGGAAGAGATCGGCTGGAAAGAAGGCAAGCCTATCAGCACCGTGATCCAGGAAGCCCTGAGTGTTGCCAAAAGAGGACGGCTGAAATCGAGGTTCCTCAACACTCAGCAATATTGGACACGAAAAGCCAAACAGAAGGGAATTCTCACCGAACGGGATCTTCAGAGGTATTTGGCGAGATAATCGAGGAATTCTCGTGTTCCACTCACAGGTTAACAACCTCATTAAGAATATGCTGGCCGATCAAGGGCTTGAGTGTGCTCTTCATGACCAAATCGACTTTAATACCTAAAAGGGCAGACAAATAACTTTCCAATTGAATGAATTCAAACAGGCTTGGAGCTTCGGTAAAGTCTATAAGTAGGTCAAGGTCGCTGGTCTTTCCTGGATTCCCTTGTCCATACGAGCCGAACACACCGAGATAATGGACATGATATTTCGTCCGTAGAATGGGCAACTGGTGACGCAAGATATCTATAAATCGTTGAAGAATTCGCTGCGGCTTAGGCTGTGAGATCTTTGCCATGACTCAATGTTCCTTGCTTGATTCGCGAACAATCCTATACGGGTACAGGCTACGTTCAAGGCCAATTTCTGTAAACTTTCCTTAGAAAAAGTGGAACGCCTAAACTTCTTTAGCCCGTATTTGATCAAGAAGGGTTTCAACCGGAGTGGTGAGGCTTTTGCTGCGATTGCAGGCCTGGCAGGCCGGGACGACATTGCCTCTGGTACTTTTTCCTTTCCTGGCCAAGGGCACCACATGATCCATGGTCAGGTTTTCCGCTCCCACCTGCTGATGACAAAAGTGGCACTCCCCTTTTTGGATCTGGGCTTTCCACCATGGGGTTTTCCGTAATTTTTTCCCGCTTTCGCGTTCAATCCGTATATGCCTTCGGATCGCGTCATCGTCACCGAGTGAGTAGAATTGTTCTGGTTGGGTCATAAGGGAAGGGAGCCTCTGTTCATATTAATTGATTCGGACTGGTGATCACGGAAATCAGGTGCCGGGTCAACCTGTTTTGGAAGATTGTAGCGCTTGGGTCGGCGCTTTTTAAAGACAAGGAGGTTTTTAGGCCTGGGCACAGATCCTTCGCAAGGCCTCAGGATCACAATGTAGGAGAGGTCAACTGCAGTTTGCAGGATTGATGTGGGAATTGAAGCTGGTGCGATTAATCCAGCGCGAGAGTTAGGCATTTGGCGGAGCCACCGGCCTTGAGGAATTCATCCAGTTCCACAGGATGGGTGGTATAGCCCCGTTTATGTAACCATGCCGTCGTTTCCGGACATCCGGTCGGCAGCACGACATGGCGGTCGATACAGACCGCATTGCAGGCAAATCGCTCGCCTTCTTTGGATGGGACTGCAAATCGTTTGTCTGGTTCTATACGAGAAGCCAGCACAGTTTGGGCGTACGTATCGAAACAGGGGGGAAAGTAGAGGAGCTCTCCTCCGCTGAGGGGACAAAAGCATGTATCCAGATGGTAAAAGCGTTGATCCACCAGTTCCACAGGCATGATTTCTTTCTGGAAAATTTCCGACAACTCGACGTAAGCGCGGATATCACTCCGTTGCCGGTAGCCGCCGATCCAGAAATCCGGAAACCCCAATAAGTCCCCGGCCCCTTCAAAGTTTATTTCGGGGTCAAGGTTGATGACTTCATAGCCCTTCCTGGTGAACCAGTCAATGAAATGCCGTTCCTCACCCTGCCGTTCCGGGTGGCGGAATTGGCTGGGAACAGCCTTGCCTTCGTGGAGGACACCCGCATTGGCGGTAAACACCAAATCAGGTAGTCCCGGTACCGGTTCCATAAATTCGAGTTTGACTCCAACCTCGTTCTCCAGTACCTGGGTCAGCGTTTTCCATTGGGTTCTGGCCCGATCTCCATTGGATTGATTCGACACTCTCATCCATGGATTAATTTCATATTCGATACCAAAATAATCCGGGGGGCACATCAATAAACGGCTCATGGTATGGGTACCCCGCTATCCTTTCCAGCCGAGTTCACGGGCCAATTCCCATAAAAAAGAAGAAGAATCCATCACCAGCCCGACGGCTTGGAAGCTTCCACGGTCACTCAGTTTTGTGGGAACGGCAGGATTGATATCGACACAGACGGTTGGTGATGACGCCGGTAGCAAATTTCCAGTCGCCACGGCATGCAGGGTGGAGGCCACCAACAGGGCCAACCCCACGCCGGGAATGGCAGCGCGCATGGCCTCTTGGGCTTTGATGGAATCGGTGATGACGTCAGGCAAAGGGCCATCGTCGCGAATCGTCCCGGCCAGCACCATCTGGACCCCCTGTCGTATGCAGGCCGCCATGATTCCATCTTTGATTAATCCGCTTTCGATGGCTTTTTGAATGCTTCCCAAGGCCCGCACACGATTGATGGTGCGAAGGTGGTGCTCATGTCCGTGAGGCATGGAACGGCCAATACCCAGATTGTATCCCAAGGACGTTCCATATAGGCTGGCTTCCATGTCGTGAGCGGCCAGGGCGTTTCCGCAAAACAGGACATGGATGTATCCCGCTTCGATGATCCATGCCAGGGCTTCCCGTCCTCCCGCATGGATGATGGCCGGACCACCCGCAAACAACACCTTACCGGACTCTTTGCCCTCTTTTCGTTGTTGTTGAATGGCCTTCATCCGTT
>DOFS01000007.1 GCA_003523945.1 Nitrospiraceae bacterium
GTTGGAATTTAGGTGATGATGTTACTAACTCTGGGACCGTTGCTGGTGCCATAGAAGGCATGCTCCACGGAATCCCTTCTATAGCCGTTTCCGTGGAAGAGCTTCACAAATGCCACTATGCCGTAGCTGGGCATTTTGCCTTTTTGCTTGCTCAACGGGTTCTAAAATGTGGGATCCCGAAAGAGGCCGTGTTAAACGTGAATGTGCCAGGTTGTCGATTGGAACATATCGCCGGCATTCAAATAACGTGTTTGAGTCAACGACGCTATCGCAACCCTGTTGTCGAAAAGACGGATCCTAGGGGCAATCGATATTTTTGGATTGCCGGAGAACGAGAGTCATGGGCTAGGGGAAAGTCCTCTGATCATGACGCCGTTTCCAATAAAATGGTATCTATTTCTCCACTTCATTTGGATCTGACTGACTACCCTGCATTACAGGCGCTCAAAGGGTGGGAGAAAGGACTTTTTTCTTCGAAACAATCTTTGCGGATTCCAGGCAAAGTTAATGTGAAAGAAAAATGATCTTCGATATCAACCTGTTGTCTATGCGGGACTGAGGACAAGCAATTTCTTCTGACACATTATGGAATGGGGCAAACAATTATACCATTGGATGTTGTCGTGGTCTGACTCTCCCTATGGAGTCCCGGCCTTATTCTGTCTCGCTTTCGCTGAATCTTCATTTTTCCCATTACCTCCTGATGTGTTAGTTATTGCCCTTACTCTTGGCAATCCAAGCTTGGGCTGGTGGTATGCAACCGTTGCGACGATAGGGTCGGTGCTTGGAGGAGCTTTTGGTTATGGAATCGGATGGTTTGGGGGGCGGCCTCTTCTGCTTAAATTTATGGGTCAAGCCAGAATGGATTTGGTGCATCAGTATTTTCAGCGATATGAAGCCTGGGCTATTCTCATTGCGGGGTTCACTCCCATTCCGTACAAAATTTTTACAATTGGGGCAGGAGCGTTTTATGTCAATTTTCGCACCTTTATGGTGGTCTCACTTATCAGTCGGGGTGGACGCTTTTTTCTGGTTGCAGGTGCGATCCAATTCATGGGGCCATGGGTCAAAGAACTCATAGAGAAGTATTTCAATTTATTTTCCATCATCTTTGTAGTGATGTTGGTCTTCGGATTTTGGTTGGTCCAACATCATGGGAAAAAACTCACACATTCCGCACCCACTCGAGAACCATAAGTCATGCCTCTCACCCTGTATAACACCAGAACCAAAAAGAAAGAACTATTTCTCCCGCTGACACCCAATCAGGTTACGATGTATGTTTGTGGAGTCACCGTATACGATGATTGTCATCTTGGTCATGCCAGAAGTGCATTAGTCTTCGATACCATCAGGCGGTATTTGGAATACAGCGGTTACAAGGTAACCTATGTCAGAAATTTCACTGATGTGGACGATAAAATTCTCCAACGAGCTCAAAAAGATGGTATTCCCTGGACCCAGGTAACGGAAAAATATATCGAAGCCTTTTATCGGGACATAAGGCGTTTGGGTATTATTTCACCAACCATCGAGCCACGGGCGACCCACCATATTCAGGATATTGTGGACATGATCCTCGGATTAGTTGAGAAGCACTTTGCCTATGAAGTAGAAGGGGATGTGTATTTTGAAGTCAGAAAGTTCAGCCAGTATGGTCAATTATCCGGTAGGAATCTGGAAGAACTATTAGCCGGTGCCCGTGTCGAAATAGATCCTCGAAAAAAAGACCCCATGGACTTTGCGCTCTGGAAAGCCGCAAAACCAGGTGAGCCCGGATGGGAAAGTCCTTGGAGTAAAGGTCGGCCTGGTTGGCATATCGAATGCTCGGCCATGTCTATCAAGCACTTGGGTCAAACATTCGATATCCATGGTGGAGGGAAAGATCTCATTTTTCCCCATCACGAAAACGAAGTGGCTCAGTCCTGTGCCTACACGGGAAAGGAGTTTGCCAGGTATTGGATACACAACGGGTTTGTGACGATTAATGAAGAGAAAATGTCCAAGTCACTGGGAAATTTCTTTACGATTCGAGAGATCTTTGAGAAATCACCTTATTCCGAAACCGTTACAGGGGAATGTCTTCGCTATTTCCTCCTCTCCACGCATTACCGGAGTGATATTAATTTTTCGGATCAGTCGATATCAGAGGCTAAGGCTGCATTGGATAATGTGTATGGGTTAATTGAACGATTGGAGGAACTGGATGGCCCTGTGGTGGCTAATTCCATATTTGGAGGAGACCAACATCTGTATTCCCTCCTTGATGCCTTTGCTCAAAAATTTGAGCAGGCAATGGACGATGATTTCAACACTCCGAAAGTGCTCGCAGCCTTTCACGAATTTCGGGGGAAGGTCAATAAATTATGTGCAACTGGGTTATCTGGTGAGGCAAAACAGAGAGTGGCAGAATGCCTGAAAAAATATGGACAGCCCCTTGGGCTATTCCAACTCACGACGGAAGAGTGGCGTACACGGACAACGTCCTTATTGGATTCTATGCAAGTGGGGAATGGAGAGGACTCCATTCTGTGTGAGGCGAAACGAATCGAGGAATGGATTGAACAACAAATCCAGCTTCGGAAAGATGCCAGAGAACAAAAAGACTTTGCCACTGCTGACCGAATTCGTCAAGAGCTCGCGGCGCAAAACATCACCCTGGAAGACCGGCCTGATGGCACAACACGATGGAAACGATGAATCTTCGGTAACCGTGTATGGGTTTCATGCGGTTC
>DOFS01000213.1 GCA_003523945.1 Nitrospiraceae bacterium
AGAAATTGAGAACGTTTTGAATGGTATTAAAGAGGAAGAAGATTTCACTGGCTTCTGATTTACGATACTCCGAGATCGACGAAAAGACAAGATCCGTTTTTTTATGCACATATAAACAGGTATGCGGTCATGGCAAAGGCAAACAATAAGGGGTCGGGAGATGTTGAGGAGGGTAGGTGAGAAGAAAAAACGCAGCAGGTTCGAATTCCTACTGTCCCCTTACTCGCCTAGGCTGTTTGGATGTGTGAAATTTCATTTAGGGCTAAATGGACAATTCTGTAGGTCTTCTGCCAGATTGACAAACTTTTTCACCACGTGGTACCACAAAAGGTCTAGTGAATTTCAAGTTTTCCCATTATCAAGAAGGAGAAAAATCATGTCTACAGATGTTGCTCCAGAAATTAAAGTCGGAGATGTGGCCCCGGATTTTACATTAAAGGACCAAGACCAAAAGGATATTAAGCTCAGCGACTATCGCGGAAAGAAGAATGTGGTTCTGGCGTTTTATCCTCTGGATTGGAGCCCTGTTTGTACGGGAGAAAATAAATGTTTAACTGATGATTTCCCCAACTTTGAATCGGTCAATGCCGAAATTTTTGGGATAAGCTGTGATAGCTTTTTTTCCCACAAAGCTTGGGCGGATTCCTTAGATCTTAAGCATCGATTGCTCGCTGATATGCATCGGACGGTTTCCAAGGCGTACGGATTATATTTTGAGCCGCTGAATTGCTCAAAGCGGGCTACCGTCGTTGTGGATAAAAATGGAAAAGTAGCCTATGCGAAAGTTCAGGATATCAAAACCGCTCGTGACGACAAAGACATTTTGGAAGCATTGAAGAAATTGAATTAATCAAAAGGATAGTGCCGACCGAAGGGTTTGGTTCTTGAACCTTCCCCTTCGGTTGGTATTCTTGGACAGCGAGGCTGTGATGTCCGGTATCGTAGAAGATGTGAACGATGACAATTATGAAGGGTTTACGGAGGCCAAGGCTGCGGTCGTGGCTTATGGCATTGCCACCTGTGAACCCTGTAAAGCGTATGATCCCATTCTAGCGGACACCGCTCAACAATATTCCGATGTGCGGTTTGGAAAAGCCAAAATGCATGTTCCGGGGCGATGTCGTGCCATTAAAAAGCGACATCAATTTGAAACCTATCCCACCACTCATTTCTTTTCCCATGGAACTCTTGTGCTCACCAAAGAGGGAAAATTAGAACCTGCCGAACTCGCCAGCCTGATTCAGCAATATTTCACCAACCCCACCTAGACATGTTCTTGGGAGATTTCCTTTCAACTTATTTTTTCCTTCCCAATCTGGTCCTATTACTTGGCGCAATTAGCTTAGTCAGTGTGGTCACTTAAAATTAATATGGGTGTAGCAAGAAGGTTAGGGCTACGCCGAAAAGGTTGTCACGGCCCCTGGTTGCTGGCTGACGGAGACTCGATAAAGGGAGGGATTTTTGAAATGGGGGTTAAGGGTATCCCATGTGACCTTCGCAATCGTGCATTCTGTGACGGGGAAATTGGCAAATGCCTGATCCTGGCTCAAATTTCGCTGATCAAACCGTGTAAGAACCTCGGTTCTGACGATTTGATCCAAGGTCTGTAAATTCATAACTTGTCCGGTGTCGGCGGGAATGGAGCCTTTGGTAGCAACCCAAAGATCGTAGTTATGTCCTTGAGTGTTACCCGTCCGGGATTGATGCACTGCCGAAAACCCAAATCGTCGAGCGATTAAAGCCGATCCCCCGGTGAAGGACTGAGGATTCTCCTCCATGAAACTCTTGGTTACCTCAGCGTAGAGGGTTTCATCCTCATAAAGCCGAAGGGTTTCTGGAGTAGGGAGGTCTGGATGTTTTTCTAAAATATCCCACAGTGTAACAGCGAGGTTTTCGGTCGTGGGGATCCGGTCGATAAAGTATGCCGTATCTGAATTTAAATTTTTATGATCAAATTGTTCCAAAACCTCGTTCAAAATATTTTTCAAGTCATATAAATTGATGATCATCCCTGTGACGGGATCGATGGTTCCACGTAAGGTGACTTCCACCAAATAATTGTGCCCATGGGTATTCACATTATTACAGGGGCCGAATACGGTACGGTTCTTTGCGTCATCCCATTGAGGATTGTGGTAACGGTGGGAGGAGCAAAATTCTAAACGTTTGGTCAGAGTCGCTTTAGGTCTGTTAGCCATGAAGTCTCAATTAAAAAAAGGGCCGGTCTTGGTTACTATGAAAGTCCAAGTCCAGCCCTGATTTGGTTAGTGCTCTGTGAGAATACTTGTTAGGTAGAAAACGAGCTACCACATCCGCAGGTGGATTTCGCTTGTGGATTTTTAATAGCAAATCCTGACCCTTGGAGGCTATCAACGTAATCAACTTCTGCACCGCTGAGCATCGGGGCGCTTTGAGAATCCACAATGACCTTCACGTCGCCTTTTTCAATGATTGTGTCATCGTCGCTGGTTTTATCTTCAAACGACATTCCGTATTGATAACCGCTGCATCCTCCACCTTTGACGTAAATTCGAAGACCAACGGAGTTTTCTTCTTCTTTAATCAATTCCTTGATTTTCTGTTCTGCGATCGGGGTAATGGTCACCATAATAATTGTATCCTCCTTATTATCACATATTTTTTTGAAGATTCACCTTTCCTTTCAATCTGTTGAAAGGAACATACTACTAAGACTATATCTTAAAGCACGCCTTTTGATCTTGTCAATTTATAAGGAAAACGTGATGTTGCGAAATCATGCATGGGAGAAGGATGAATCACTCGAGATCTTTAATCCATTCCTGCCTCATTTCATGAGGAACTGGGGCTTCTGCTCGATATTGAGGGTGCAGAACCCTCAGAAAGGCAGGGATTTCCATTTGAACCAGGAGGTCGCGAAAAGTTGGTGTTGTGGAAAATCGCACAAAATGCACGGCACTAATTTTATCTTCTTTACTATGTCCGGCCTCAAAATTTGCAAAAATTGAGGTATCTCCGATCTTGAGTGCCACGGTATCGCCCTGGTCAATATTCTGAAAGGAATCCAGCAGCGATTGAATTTTTTCAGAATCGGTGATTTCGATAAACAGGGTTGCGCTCAATTCATCCCTGCCGGGGAGCATAGCATTATATACGTCACATTCTTCTTGAATTTTTACAGGATCAAAGATGCGCTCTGTTCGAATCATTTCTTGAATTTGAAATAGCAGTGTTTCGCGATTCTCAAACACGAGTGTCATCAATGCTCCAACAGATATACGTCGCCGTTTTTTCAGCGCAATAATGTGTTGTCGAATGGTTGGACGGTCCTGTTCATATTGAGCGGCTGATAGGAGGTCTTGCGGTGTGAGCAGGTTCATAGTGTTATTCCATAGGCGTTACGAACAACTTGAATAGGATGAAGAGTCGATTGAGTCGGTGGAGTCGGTGGAGTTTGAAGGGCCTGGTCCAATTGTATTGCCGACAGAGGACAGTCGGAGGCCACGATGTCAAAAGGCTCATTTTCTATTTCGCGCACGGCCTTCTTGGCAATTTTCATCGAGAGATCAAAAAATTCAGTCTTGGCACTCCAGGCTCCATCATGGCCTGAACATTTCTCGATGAGATGAACTGTGGCGCCGGTCAACTCCATCAATTCTTTTGATTTAAAACCGATATTCTGATCCCGTAAATGACAGGGAATTTGATACGCGACGCGTCCAGGATTGGTCTGGAAGTCCAGGGAAAGCCTGCCATCCCGTTTGAGACGCATCAAATATTCACAAAGATCAAATGTCCGTTCGCTCAATTGCTTCATCTCTGGTGTGGATTTGAGATAGGGGTATTCCCGTTTGAACATCAGGCTGCAACTGGGAGCGGGAATGACGATGTCATATCCTTGCTCGAGATATGGCGCAAAGAGCTGATATTGAGACTCGGCAATCTTTGCCATTCCATCGGTATCACCCAAGTCAAACCGTGGCATTCCACAGCACTGCTGCTCCGGAGGCACTACGACCTCAATGCCGTTTTTCTCCAAAATTTGCACAGCGGCTTTTCCAATGTCAGTCACCTGATATGTCACCAAGCAACTTGGGAAAAAGGCCACTTTCCCGTGGCCGGTGGATGATACGGTAGCCGGCTTCCGCTGATTCCACCATTGGGTAAAGGTCTGGTTTTGAAACGGGAGAACCTGCCGGCTTTTGTGCACTCCAACCGTACGCTCAACCAGCCGGCGCAGCCAGGGAGTGCGAAGAGCCCAATTGGTCAATGGGGCAGTCAGGCTGCCAAGCTTTCCGATCAAATCCGTTTGAATCAAAAGTTTGTCACGCCAGGTGGCGCCACCTTCGGCCGTCCGCTGCTTTTTCCAGGCAGCCATGAGCCGCGGAAAGTCCAGATCGTATTGATGGGGTGGCGAATATGGGCAGTGGTTGAAACAGAGCTTGCAGTAATAACATTCCTGTTCAATCTTTATGAAATCCTGTGCGGTGAAACGTGTGGAGTCGCTCTCATACTCATCAATGCGGTCAATGAGGGTATTAAACGAAGGGCACAAATTAAAGCATCGTCGACATCCGTCACAGACATCAAAGATCCGTCTTGTCTCGGTTTCGAGTTCAGAACGCGTCCAGCCGGGAGTGATAAGGTCAAATTTTGGCATAGGTCATGATGGATGGGGAGGGTCCGTATCTGTAAAAAAATGATTACAGGGCGGCAGCCTTTTTTGACTGCCGCCCTGTGACATGATGCCGAAGTTATCAGCCCTGTTTCAGGGTTTCCAGCCCTTTCGTAAAACGGTTTGCATGAGATCGTTCCGCTTTGGCTAAGGTCTCAAACCATTCGGCGAGTTCCTCAAGTCCTTCATCACGAGCGGTTTTGGCCATACCGGGATACATCTGGGTATATTCATAGGTCTCACCCTCAATCGACGCTTTCAAATTGGCTTCGGTGTTGCCAATCGGTACTCCGGTCGCGGGATCACCAACTTCTTTCAGGAAATCTAAGTGTCCAAACGCATGTCCGGTTTCCGCTTCCGATGTATCGCGGAACAGACCGCCGATATCGGTAAAGCCCTCAATATCCGCCCTACGTGCGAAATATAAATATCGCCGATTGGCTTGCGATTCACCAGCAAACGCAGCTTTTAAGTTTTCGTGGCTTTTTGTGCCTTTAAGACCTTTACCCATGGAGTCCTCCTTTGGCGGTTGTGGGGTGTACCCCCGATGATGAGCGGTTAATTGGGCGCCTGGTGTGGTGGCGACAGGTGCCGCAAAACCCACGAAAGGCGACTTGATGACTGGTGATTTCAAAATCTTTGGGGATGCCGACCGGGGAGGTCAGGCGATTTAATCGAGGATCCATGACATCGACAATGGCCTGGCATCCCAAACAAATCAAATGGTGATGGGGTGAGAGGTTGGCATCAAATCGAGCGCGTGTATGGCCAATGTTGACTTCATGGATCAACCCAGAGGTACGCAAGACCCCAAGGGTGTAATAAACGGTGTTGAGAGACATCATGGGGAATTGCGGAGCTACTTCGGCAAAGAGATCTTCCGCAGTGGGATGAGCGGTGCTGCGGAGAAGTGCATTATAAATGGCTGTTCGCTGGGGGGTGGTTTTCAATCCGCATCCCCGAAACTTCTGCTTGATGTCATTAAAAGAAATATCCATATCATTCCTGTTTAGGAATAATTACTATGTATCAAAGATGTGAGGAACCGGTCAACCGGAGTACACCGGCTGCCCCCGGGACAAGAAACGAAGAATTTGAGGAGGACGGCTTGTAGCTGGAGTCAGTTGTGGAGACTGTTTTTACGGTACTTTCTGAACCCACTGCTGCCATCCTTGGCCTTCGTGCCCAAACTGAAAATAGGCGGGATGAAAGATTTCAGCCAAAATTTCGAGGGATTCCACAAGTCGAGGCCCAGGACGGTTAAAAAACTGATTCCCATCCGTCAGGAATACCTTTTGATTTTGCACCGCTCGCAACTGTGGCCAAAAAGGATGGGATGTTATTACCGGTAGCTCTTTTTGAATGCGAGCCAAGGAAAATCCACAAGGCATCAAGAGCAGGATGTCCGGATCCGAGGCGGCTAAGGCTTCCCAGGTTATCCAGGGTGCGTGTTTCCCCGGCTGTCCGAACACTGATTGCCCTCCGGCCAGACGAACCAATTCGGGTACCCAGTTGCCGGCAGCCATCAGGGGTTCCATCCATTCGATGCAGGCGACAGTGGGAGAAGAAGTCCGTTGTTGGGAACGGACGGAAATATCCTGCATGCGTTGGTGAGCCTGGTTCAAAAATTCCTGCAGCGCAGCCTGCTGTCCAAGGCATTCCGCCACTCGGATCAGATCGTCCCAAACTCCTGATAGGTCCTGCGCACCCAAGGAAACCAATGTCGGTGACGACCCCACCAGATCGTGGAGAGCCCGCTGCACCTCATGAGCACTAACTGCGCACACCTCACACTGAGTCTGGGTTACGATGATATCCGGTTGTAAGTCCTGTATCCGGTCGATCAAGACCTCATATAAGGAAAGGGCTCCCTGAAGACGTTGTGAGACCTGGGTTTGAATAGCTTGGCTTGTTCCATCACTATCCACCGTGGCTTGAGTGCAAACAGGCAGATGGGTGATGTCAGAGGGAAAATCGCATTCGTGTGACCGGCCGACAAGCTGGTCGCGGCACCCCAATGTGCAAACCATTTCTGTTCCGCTGGGAATCAGTGACACAATGTGAGGCATAACATTCTCTTAAGGGTGAACCAGGATATTAGAGAAATACTCGATCATCCTACCTGAGGCAGGCAGGGCGTCCGCAACTTCTATTGGGGGCCGTGGTTTTTGGGGAGGGTGGGAAGTGCATGGAAGCTTCATCCTATCTATGGTAAAAAGGTACTCTCAACACGATGTGGCAACGCGACATCGAAATTGCCTTTTGTGTACCACAATTAAATTCGCTATTGATCACAGATCACAGAAATCTGAATCCCATTTATCAAGGAGGTGTGTATGGCAGCGAAAGCGTATATTCTCATGAAAGTCAAAGCAGGAAAAGTCCAAGACGTTTTAGAGACCCTGAAAGCCCTTTCTGGCGTTGAGCAAGCTCATGCATGTTTCGGGCAGCCAGATATCTTTGGTCTCGTCAACGCCCCAGATGATCGTGCTCTGTCCAACCTCATCATGGCCAAGATTCACACAATTCCGGGGGTTGAAGAAACCGATACGCACATTGTCGTCCAGGATTAGTTGGGTTTTCGTTTCCCAAGCTGGAAAAGGGAATTTTCGAAGAAGGACTCCACATGCGGGAGTAAGAGCTTAAAGGGTTTTGAGGATCCTGGAGTTGATGGGGGATGAACCATTGCTCCGGTGTTCCAGATTTCTGTGCTGTAACAAAAGCTGGGGTCTTTTGACCCCGGCTTTTGTCGTAATGCCAATCTGAAATAACTAGGTGCGTAAGATCAGAACAAACCGGAAGCATGGCCGGAATTGGCCATGAAGAACAGCATGGGGATAGAAAGCATGGTATTAGTACGGGACGCCAGGAGTGCCATCCGCCCTGCCTTGGCTTTTTCCTCGGGTGTGGCTTCTTTGAGCCCAAGGACCTTCTTCTGATTGGGCCAAATGATTCCCCACACGTTCAGCAACATAATGGTCCCCAGCCAGGCACCCATGCCAATCACGGCATCCGGTCCCTGCAAAAGGAAGGCACTTCCCAAACGTTGCTGATGTCCTAGCAATGCGGCTCCAAACAGCCATGTAAAGAGGGCCCCCCAGCGAAACCACCAGAGCGCGTTGGGCACGAGGTGTTTAAAGGCCTCGGCTTTGGTTTCAGGTGTCACGACTTTTAAAAACGGCACTTGGATGAAATTAAAGTAGTAAAGAATTCCAATCCAGGTAATGCCCGCGAGGTAATGCCCCCACGCAAATAAACTTTCCATAAAATGTCCTCGTAATGGTTAAGTTGGTTAAATAAGTCTTTGGAGGTGACGTGGTGTCACACCAGCATTTTGACCAGGCCATACAGGACCACAGTCAATACGAAGCCAGCAGTGATAGTGCCAGAGATCGTGTCGAGCGGATTGCCCATTGTCTTCCTCCTTTATTGTTCGTGGAAATGAGAAGCGGGTCGTGTCATGTGGCTTACGGAATGTAACCAACATGTTTCAGGTGCCCTAGCGTAACGTAGACGGTCTATCTTGTTCAAGATATCTGACGAAAGGTGTCTGAATCTCTCACTGTGGGGTGGTCCGACGTGTTTTTTGGTGAGACGGATCCGGCAGACAGAATCGCCACAATTTCTTTGCCCATTCTCCCGCATAATCGACGCCGATTCTTGGAAGGGCCCGAATCTGTTTTTGTGATACAGCCAGGTCGTGATTTTCGATCCAAAGAGTCGTGCCGAGCGTCACATCGAGTCCATTGTGGGTACGATCAATTTCTAAAAACCGGCAAACCCGTCCAGGACCGTCGATGCGCCTAAGTAAATCCGGCGAATGATCCTCTCCCAAGACTTCCAGCCCTCGAATTAAGATCGCGGCAGGATACTCTTCTTGTTCGGTCACGATATTGAGGCAATGGTACATTCCATAAATAAGATAGACATAAGTGAATCCAGCAGGGCCAAACATGATTTCTGTACGTTTCGTTCGGCCTTTGGAGGCATGGCAGGCCTGATCCTTTGGCCCGACGTAGGCTTCCGTATCAATAATTTTGGTTCGGATGATCCCGTTTGGAGTCTGTTTGATCAGCACCTTCCCCAACAATTCTTTTGCGACTGTCAACGTTGGCCGATCATAAAACTCTCGTAATAAGGGGTTTGGAGGCTTTGGTGTCATAGGGACTTAGGTAACATGAGGGCCGTAGGGCGGCAAAGTAGTCAACCGTCCATCGTCCAGCGGACCGCCAACCGTGAAATGATAAAGCGATTGCCATTTGGTTTGAGGATGAACGCCGAGCACCCGATGCACCGGATCATCAAAGAAACAGCCGATACCCGTTGACCGGATTCCAGCTGCTTCCGCTTCCAGATAGAGCACTTGGCCGATCAGTCCGGTTTCCCAAAACAATCGTTTGTAAAACCACGGGCCGAATGTTTCCAGGCTGCCGTCGAATTCTGCTACCATCCCTAAGGCAAACGCACTGTCACCGGCGATGTCCTGTCCGCAACTGAGTTGCTTCGCCAGGTTTTGAGCGTTGCCTTCTTCTAGCAGAAAGAGCGGAAGATTGGCCGGGCATCCTTCAGGAGTCAACCAGACAAACTGTTCGTGCATCGCGCTTTTAACAAACGAGATCTGGCGTTGTTCCGGGCTTCGGTTGAGCCAATACAGACCAGGCGGGAGGCCGTCTATGCGGTGTACGAATAATATCAGGTGAATGGTGGGATCCCATGAAATGGAATCCCAGGGCATAGGGCGATCCGGTAGAGGCACATTCCCCCTTGGCATTATCCGTTGCAGCATGGTGAAGAACCGATCGGCGGAAAGGCTTGTATGCCCGTCGAATGCGACGGCGCTCCGTCGTTGATGAATGATCTGCCCGGCCAAGGGTTCGGGTTCAATTGCTTCATGTTCGTTCATGGGGGCAGTCGAGGCATAAAAGGCAATGCGTTCGGGTTCTTGAGTCGATTTCCAGGACGCATCTGTGACCGCATCGATAATGTCCCACAGGACGGGTTTATCCTTGCTCAAACGGTTCGCCGTGCCTTTCCATTCTCCGGATGACAGCACCGTATCCTCGGGATCGGGGAATGCCAGATTGAGCGTGGGAGGGGGGTGAAGATCTCTGCGCCAGACGGCCGCCAGCAATTCCGGGTATTCCCGCTCGGCCTGTTGAAAATCCTGAGGTCGGGTCAGACCCAAAAGCCGTGCGATGGTCTCGTCCGTGGTGCCACTCAACACCAACAGATTCCAGCCTAAGGTTGCCGCAGCAATTCGCAACGTGCCGATAGCATGGCCGGTATCATGTTGGCAGTATCGAAAGGCCCGTTCTCCATATTTCCATGCTTCCCGCCAATGAATAGACGTGAGCCCTAACAGAAATCCCTCAGAAGGCATGCTTTGGAGAATTGATTGGGCGATTGTAGGTGGAAGAGCCCAACGATGTTCGAGGGCATGTTCCTTCGGCGCATAGTGGTATAGCCCCGGGTCCATCGCAAGTTGGGGGAGGGAGCCCGTGAAGAGATAGCCCTCCGTCGGGTGGAGGTTACCGCTTGAGGGATTACTCCGCAGTGCCCAGCTGGTCCCGTTGTAGGCTTTCCACGCCGTGAGTGATAACCCATATTCGAAGAAGCGAGAGACGGTATTGAGCGTAATGGGTTGTGAGGGAATCGAGTGCGGATGAAAGAGGGACTCATACGATGGAGAAAGCGGATCTTCCTCGAGTGTGAGATGAGGGAGTGCGGTGAGCGGAGCGCCGTCGAATCGTCGGAAGGGATTGGGCTGATTCGCCCAATCTAAATATCCTAACGAGCGCGCGTACCGGTTGAACTCATGCTTGGTTTGCTCGTGATACTGTTTGACGTGCTCAAGGGCTGTTTTGGTTTCCTGTTGGGTCATGTCTGTCTTCATCTGGGGAGTGTTAAAAATTGTCGCCAACGGTGTTCCTGTCCCTTGGCCGTGCCTTCCTACGCTCCGCCGGTCCAAGTGCCTGTGGCCTTGCTGTATGGGAATGTTTAAACATTCCCTTATTTTTTGTATGGTTCTCGGTTACGCATATGCGGGTCAAAAGGCCAAAATCCCCCCTATCCAAATGCCCCATATAGGCGAGTGTAACACCGTCAGAGGTGAGTGGAACAAGAAGGCTCCCCCTCATCTCGACGAGTACCCTGCTTTTCGGGATTTGCAAAAACCCGATGGTCCCTACACGTCGAGATTGTCAGCCAGCCCGGCATTGGCCATGAGAAATTCGTACCGGGCTTCCGTGCGTTTCCCCATCAAATCCTGAAAGGTCCGGTTAGTGTGCAGTTCGTCTAACAGCTCGACTTTGAGTAAACGGCGGGTAGCGGGGTGCAAGGTGGTGACTTTGAGCTGTTGGGGAAACATTTCCCCTAGCCCTTTAAAGCGGCTAATGGTCGGTTTGGCATTGCTGCGGGCCCCGGCCACAATCCGATCTTTCTCTTCGTCGGTGCCGGCCCAGTGAATTTCTTTCCCGATTTCAATTCGGTAAAGAGGCGGTTGGGCAATATAGACATGGCCCTGCCGGATAAGATCCGGCATGTGCCGGAAGAA
>DOFS01000193.1 GCA_003523945.1 Nitrospiraceae bacterium
TTCGCTTCAACCCCTCATCTAAAGAAACCCGTGGGGTGTAACCAAGAACGCGTTTCACCTTTTCAATTGAGAAAGCCCTGTTATTTTTAAAAAAGCTCACTCGTCGTTTATGCAATGGCGGCTCAATACCGAAAGGCGTGCACACAGACTCACACATGCCAGCCAGCCATTCCACCGGCCTCAACGGTATATGCAAACGTGGGGGCGGAACTTGAAGGTGCGCTGAAAGGCGATCCACGAGTTCATGCAAGGGAAGGTATCCATCTCCTCCGATGATGAACGCTTCTCCCACAGCCTTTTCATGGGTCGCACAGAGAAGAAACCCTTCAATCACATCATCGATATATGCAGGATGAAACAACACATTGCCTTTTCCGATATAAATGAACTGTCGTTTTTTAATGGTGCGAAACAACTTCAGCATACGGAGGTCTTCCGGGCCGTACAGCGAAATTGGCCGGACGACGCTAATGGGCAATCCCGTTTCCTTATGAAACTGCCACACATATTGTTCCGCCATAAGCTTCGTTTCCTGGTATAAATCGGTGGGATTGAACGGCGTCTCTTCATGAGCCGGAACCGTCTGGACATCGCCATGGACGCCTATCGTACTGCAATGAACCACACGGCCAACCCCACACCTCTTGGCGGCATTGAGCACATTTTGGGTCCCCTCGACATTCACGGCATAGGCGTCGGTCTTATCCGACCCACCTTTCCGAAAATTGGATACGAGGTGAAACACTTTCTCCATTCCTTTGACAGCCTGTTCCACATCCGGCAGGTTTCGTATATCCCCCCATACCACCTCACAGGCGGCGCCACTGGAATCTTCTCCCTGATTGCTTCCCCGATGTGCAAAGACTCGAACCTCTGCACCTTCCGCAAGTAAGCGCCTCACTAGGTGACTTCCCAAAAATCCTTTTCCGCCGGTAACCAACACTCGTCCTGTCACGCGTTTACATCCTTTTTGTTTTGGGCAATCACTAAGAGCATGTATCCACTGGAAAAAAACAAAAGATGGTCCAGTTTTGAGATAATCCAGATGAAGGGGTAGAGCACCGAATACATGGTAAATACTTTTTGATATCGTTGAAGATCTTTCCCGGTCACGACGATACCCTTGGCAGAAGTCCGCTTCCCTTTCTTCAGAACATCAAACGCACAGGTGATTAACGTATCAATACATTCTGAAAAGAATTTGGAATAAGTTTTCTCCGAGAGCACCTGGAATTGCTTTCCCAGAATACGGTTGATGTCACCTGGGGTATAACCGGGACGGAGATGTCCATGTTTCTCATCAGTCTGACCGATTGCCAATCGAATTTTTCTCAGTAGGCTCGTTTTTATATGAGGAACATTCAAAATGACTTGTCCATCGGGTTTGACAATCCGATGCAATTCACGGATAAATGCCTCATCATCAGGAATATGTTCTAGGAAATCGATAACAGCCACCCGATCAAATTCATTGTCAGCAAATGGGGTTGTTCGATCATTGATCCGGAAAACCGGCTCGTGAATCAATTCCTGAATAGCCTCCACGGTGGTCTGATCAAGATCCGCACTCTTCCAATGTCCCCCGCGTTGACGAAGCAAATAACTGATCACCCCATTATCCGCCCCGATATCCAGACACTGTAACTGCGCAGTCTCGCCAAGCGCCTCGGTGATTTCCTTATATTTCCGTTGCTTCAGTACAGATTTATTAAAGAGGCGTATAGGCCACACGGGTTCCGCTAATTCGGTCATGTTCACCTCGGATACAAACGTCTCACCTTGGCCAATTCTTGTTGGGTTTGCCGTTCATTCCATCCCAACTCTTTCGAGAGGATGGCGGCACACATTTCAATCGGCCTATCGCCGGGATATCCAGCCGTACCTAACTCTGTTCGGCGAAAAACCACATCACTTAATCGTTGGGCCATTTCATTTTGCAACGCATACCGCACTTCTGCTTGTAAAACCCCCGTAGACTCCGACTCGTCATGGGTGTCCCGGCCGCCTGTATCAGGCAAATAGTCCAGAACGGCGCGATAGGAAGAGCCATAATTGTAAATAAGGCGATGCACCGCCTTGGGACTCAATCCGCGAGGAGAATTGTCCATTTCCTGGTTCAAAAATTCCTGAAAATTGGGAATTTTCCCTCCATGAAGAGGCGTGACAGACGTTTGAGAGGCTGGTGGGGTTTTACCCAAAATCTGAAAAACTCGATCAACAACGTGTTCCCCCACCCTTCGAGCCGTTGTAAATTTCACTCCCACAAGCGATATGACATTTCGGGCACCAACGTCTCCCCTGGTTCGTATGGAGGCTTCATTTTCAAGCTGAATATCTCCACTGCGAGAATCCATCTTCGCCCCTGGAAGCAGTCCGCCGTTGACAAAAGCCACATCTTTTGTTTTGAGCGCCGCGTGGGGATAGACCTGATTGATTTCCTGCAAAAACTCATGAATATCTTCCTCTGAAATGCTGAACTGATCCGCATTTCCTTCATACGATCGATAGGCGGTCCCAATGAGGGAGCAATCACGCCAAGGCACCATAAAGAGCAATCGCTTGCCCTTATTGAAAAGAGCCCTATCATCGGAATAGTTCCCCCTGGCAGCCAATCCAACGGCATAGGAGGAAAACAACGGGCGGGTGAGAAGATTAAAGGCCTTAACCCACGGAATCCGTTGATGGCCATGCCCCTTAGACAATATTTCTTCCGTCTGATCCGACCAAGGGCCACAAGCATTGACCACAACTTTCGCTTCGACTGGAAACCGCTCACCGGATATCATGTCCTCAGCTTTAATCCCACGAACATTGTCTATTTCTCTGAGGTACCCCCCCACTTTGACATAGTTCGCCAGTTCCGCTCCCATTGATTCAGCAGAGTGGAGAAATGACAAGAGCAGCCGTTCCGAGTTATAGACCATGCCATCATAAAAAAGTCCGCCACCCGTCAGATTCTGTTCGGAAATATTCGGTAACAGTTGGAGAACCTCGCTTCTTGGGAGAATCCGTCCTCGTGGAATATGCTTTTGAGGATCATCCAACCGGTTTCGATCAAACCCGATGAGATCATTGATCGCTAGCGCACAGGCGAACACTTCCTTTCCTCGCAGACCATGCCCATACGTGGGAATAAGGACCGGCAGAGGATGGACCAAATGTGGAGCAATCCGCATAAGAGCCATTTGCTCCTGCATCGATTCCCGCATTCGCCCAACATCTCCATGTTGCAAGTATCGGAATCCTCCATGAATAATCTTCAAGCTATTCGCAGACGTCCCTGAACCAAAATCCCCCTTCTCAAGCAGCACCACTGACAATCCGCGCAAACTCGCATCCCAAGCCACGCACGCACCATAAATTCCTCCTCCCACCACCGCTACATCGTAACGGGCCTTCGCCAAACGGGATAAATTTCTGGTCATCAGCGCGCCTAAAAAATAGAAATCAGGCTTATGTAAAAGATTCGGAAGATGAATGAATGGTCTCACGGAGATGATCATACGCAGCATTCAATTTCATGCGATAAGCAGGAATGCTGTATTTTTCCTTGACCAGTTTTATGGCTGCCAGGCCCAAGGTGTTTCGCAAATCCGGGTCTTTAATAAGCTGAAGCAGACCTTTGGCAAACGGTTCCGGTTTTGGGTCGGCCAACATGGCCACACGACTATCGA
>DOFS01000192.1:0-17908 GCA_003523945.1 Nitrospiraceae bacterium
GTAATATATATATTACTATTTCACAAACTCAGGTTTCAGGAAAATAGGAAAAATCTCCACCATCGACGGTTAAGAGATCGTAAAATCAGAGCACGACAACTACAGATTATCTTCAAACAACAACATGCTCTTTCATATCCTGTTCTCATCCGCTTTTCTCCTATTTCTCCCTTCTCGAGTTCTCCTTGACAAATAAGACAAGAACTTTACGATAAGTCCTGCCAAAGTTGGAACAGGCGGATGGCTTAATTGGCAATCATGAGGAAAGAGCCAAAATCTCATAATTGAATGGCTCTTTTTGTAACTTGACTTTTAAGTCAACATAGATAAACTTTCGGGGACAGTTGGGGAGGCCGGTCCGGTTAAGTGAACTGGACAATGTTTGTAAGAAAAAAATTGCTTGGTATAACGGTGCCCTTGGGGTGAAAAGCCCCAGGGGTTTTGCTGTTTCTAGGCGACAATATAACAAATCTTTTAGCATGATTTGTATGAAATGATCTGATCTAGAGGCTATGGATGGCCAATAGCAACTCCTCAGGTGAGTCAATCATTTCTGTTCCCCAAGGGGGTGGAGCGGTTCAGGGTATAGGAGAGACGTTCTCACCAGACTTGTTTACAGGGACCGGAAACTTCACAATTCCTTTCGCAGTACCACCGGGTCGGAACGGATTTCAACCGGAACTCAATCTTGTTTACAGCACAGGAAATGGGAACGGCCCGTTTGGGCTGGGGTGGTCCCTAAGTGTCCCGGGAATTACGCGGAAAACCTCCAAAGGCATTCCACAGTATCAGGACTATGTCGCAGATTTAAAGAAACGAGACACTTTTATCCTTTCCGGATCAGAGGACCTGGTACCGGTCCCAGGAGCACCAACCGGCGTCACTCGCTATCGGCCCCGAACCGAAGGCTTGTTTGCGAGGATTGACCATGTTCACCAAGCCGATCCCAACCATTGGGAAGTCCGATCCAAAGATGGCCTGGTGAGCATCTATGGCACCGAGCACAAGCCCCCGAATTCCGCTGATTGGGAAGACCCCGCAAAAATAGCCGATCCCAAACACAGAGCCAACATTTTTGCTTGGAAACTGACAGAGACAAGAGACACTTTTGGTAATCGCATTGTCTACGAATATGAACGTGATCTAGGACAAGACGGTGCACATTACTGGGACCAACTCTATTTAAAACGGATACGGTATGTAGACTATAGCCAGAACGGACAGACGGAATTTCTTGTCAGTGTTACTTTTGATTATGAAAACCGCCCCGATCCCTCCTCAGGATACCGCCCCGGCTTTGAAATTCGTACGACCAAACGATGTAAAGGCATTTCGGTCCGTACCCATGCCGGGCAGGATCAACTCGTTAGGCACTTTCGTCTCGTCTACCTTGATCAACGAACGGACCTTGCCGACTTGCAGGACAGACTCCCGCGCAACGGCGTGTCACTCCTGAGTCAGGTTGTCGTGGAAGGTGATGATGGGAACACCACAGAACAATTACCCCCTTTAGAGTTCCAGTACACCCGCTTCAACCCCGACCGGCGAGATCTCACTGAGATAACGGGAAGAGATCTGCCTCCATTCTCTCTTACGAATCCCGACTATGAATTGGTGGATCTTTTCGGACACGGTCTTCCCGACATACTCGAGATGAATGAAACCGTCCGCTATTGGGAAAACCGAGGGGGACAATTCAGCTTGCCGCGAGAAATGCAAGCCGCCCCCGCAGGCCTGCGTTTAGCTGACCAAGGCGTACAGATCATCGACGCCGACGGGGATGGCCGCAGCGATCTTCTGGTGACGACTGGTGCACTGAGCGGCTATTACCCTCTGCAATATGGAGGATTGTGGGATCGCCGTTCTTTCCAACGTTATCGACAAGCGCCGAGCTTCAGTCTTGAAGATCCAGAGGTCAGGTTAGTGGATTTAGACGGCGATGGGGTGACGGATGCGATTCGATCGGGAGCCAGGTTTGAGTGTTACTTCAATGATCCGCACGACGGCTGGGACGAGGTGAAACGAGTAGAGCGGAAGCGCCTGAGCGACTTCCCCGATTTGAACTTCTCCGACCCGCGGGTGAAATGGGCCGATATGACCGGCGATGGGCTCAAAGACATCGTGCTGGTGCACGATGGGAATATCGAATACTGGCCAAATTTCGGCCATGGAAATTGGGGCAAGCGCTTACATATGCGCAACAGTCCCCGTTTCCCCTATGACTATGATCCTGCGCGAATTTTGATCGGGGATGTCGATGGTGATGGGCTCGCAGACATCGTTTACGTGGACCATTGTACGGTGACCCTGTGGAGCAACCAGAGCGGAAACGGGTGGAGTGAGCCGCTCATCATCAAGGGGACCCCGCCGGTCAATGATACGGTCGCGGTGCGACTCGTGGACATGATGGGAAAAGGCGTCAGTGGCGTACTGTGGAGTAGGGAGGCGGGCCAGGGACTCTCGCGACATCAAATGTGGTTTCATGACTTCACGGGAGGCAAAAAGCCCTACTTGTTGCACGAAATGGACAACCACATGGGGGCAGTCACCAAAGTCGAGTACACACCCTCCACAACCTTTTATCTGCGTGATCAGCAGCGCCCCGAGACGCGATGGAAAACCTCATTGCCTTTTCCAGTTCAGGTCGTCGCCAAGGTGGAAGTTATCGACCACTTTTCCCAAGGCAAACTGACCACGGAATATCGATACCATCACGGCTACTGGGATGGCGCGGAACGTGAATTTCGTGGGTTTGGCATGGTCGAGCAGCTTGACACCGAGACATTCCAGGACTATCACCAGCCCGGCCTACACGGCAATGGGGATGAATTTCAAGCGGTTCCTGCACGGCACTTCTCGCCCCCGACATTGACGAAAACATGGTTTCATCAGGGACCCGTTGGCGAAGAATTTGGAGATTGGCAAGAACTCGATTGGTCGAGTGAGTACTGGCAGGGGGACCCACCACTGCTCAGGCATACGGAACAGGTCAATGCATTTCTACGGTCATACACTTCAGGCGGCAAAGGAACAGTCTCACCGCGAGACCGTCGGATCAAGCGGGATGCTCTTCGTTCTCTCCGTGGCAATGTGTTACGGAGTGAGCTGTATGGCCTCGATGGTTCATCACGACAGGATCGTCCCTATACGGTTACTGAGCATGCGTATGGTATTCGAGAAGAAACTCTGCCATTGAGTGCCCAAGACGACCGGCTTCGGATCTTCTTCCCACATACAACGGCTCAGCGATCAACACAATGGGAACGCGGTGACGATCCCATGACGCAGTTCTCATTCACAGCGGACTATGATGCCTTCGGGCAACCACAGTCCCAAACGCAGATTGCCTGCCCGCGGGGATGGCGTGCGATGGATGACCAACCTAACGAGCCATTTCTTCCTACGAGGACGCGGACGGACTATGCAGTACCCACCAATCCATCAATCTATATTCACGACCGCGTAGCACGGGCAACGAGTTATGAAATCCGCAATACGAATGGGAAACGCGTACGCGAGATCATAAGCCTTCCGGATACAAGCAATGATCTCAAAATCATTGGACATACCGTGTCTTTCTATGATGGTAACGCATTCGTTGGCCTCAACTGGAGGCAAGTTGGCCGCTTTGGAGCGCTTGTTAGGACAGAATCCTTGGTTTTGACAGAGGACCTTATCAATCAAGCCTATGGAGTTAGTCGCCCAGCATATTTGCAGAATACAGGAGCCATCGCATGGTCAGCGGAGTACCCTTCCGAATTTCAATCCAGAATGCCAGCAAGGGCCGGCTATCTCTATAAGGATGGTTTATCGGAACCCGAGTACATCACTGGGTACTACGTGGCAGCCGAGAGACGTCGCTATGACTTTCACGTAGCCGGCGGACAAAACCAGCGAGGGCTCACGCTTGCCACACAGGATCCGCTAGGACAGGAAATCACCATTACCCCTGATGATCCCTACTGGCTATTGCCCATTCAAGTCACGGATGCGGTCGGTCTCAGCACGATCGCTCAATACGACTACCGTGTGTTTCAGCCAAGTCAAGTCACCGACCCAAATGGAACCAAAACGATCGTGACCTTTACGCCCTTAGGGTTGGTGGCAACAACAGCGGTCCAAGGTCAGCAAAATACTGAAGGCGATCAAAACCGCGCGAGTGTCTACCTGACGTATGGGTTGATGGCCTTTGCCAATAGCCCAACGGATGCACGTCATCCGGTTTGGGTCGGAACGCGGCGGCACATCCACCATGATACGGAAACAGATATCCCACTTCCTGCACGTGATGAGACCCTTGACACGTACGAATATTCGGATGGGTTTGGACGAGTGTTGCAAACGCGCTCGCAAGCAGAAGATGTGACCTTTGGAGATTCAACATTTGGAGACTCTGGTCTCTCTGCGGATCAAGCTGGAGATCCCAATGACGCAGTTGGTATTCAGCATTGTCCTGGCGGTGAGGCCAGAGTGGTTGTCAGTGGCTGGCAAATCTATGACAACAAGGGCCAGGTCGTCGAGAAGTTTGAACCGTTCTTCGATTGTGGGTGGAATTATGCCAAACCCAAAGTTGGCCAGCACGGGTACAGCGTCACGATGTACTACGATCCACGCGGCCAGCTCATTCGCACCGTCAATCCGGATGGCTCAGAACAATCGGTCGTCTACGGTGTACCTCAGTCTTTAGAAAATCCAGCTCAATTTACTCCGACTGCATGGGAAACCTATACCTACGACGCCAACGACAATGCCGGCCGCACCCATCCTAATGAATCGAGAACCTATCAGCATCATTGGAACACCCCGGCAAGCGCAGTGCTCGATGCCCTAGGGCGGACGATCGAGACCGTTGAACGAAATCGAGACAAAGGTCCTCCACTCTCAGCAGAGGAAGAGTACAAAACTCGATCGACCTATGATATTCAGGGCAATCTGCTCACCATTACAGATCCACTGGGGCGTCGTGCTTTTCGACATCAGTACGATCTACAGAATCGCCCACTGCGTGTTGAGAGTATCGATGCAGGGTTGAGGCTCACCGTGCTTGATGCGCTAGGCAATCCCATTGAGCAGCGAGACGGTAAAGGCGCAGCGATTTTTCATGCCTACGATGTGTTGAACCGTCCGATTCGTCTCTGGGCTCGGGATAATGCCGCAGAACAAGTGAGCCTGCGCGAAGTCCTCGAGTATGGTGATGGAAGTTCGTCTACACAAACACCAGTCGAACGAAATGCGAATCGCACGCTTAACCGGCTTGGACAACTCTACCGCCACTATGATGAAGCCGGGCGTCTTGAATTCGAGCAGTACGACTTTAAAGGAAATCTTGGGGAAAAGGTGCGATCGGTGATTAAGGATCAGGAAATTCTCGACGTGTTTCTCGGAGCAGCAGCGAATAACTGGCAGGTGCCAGCGTATCGAGTGAACTGGGAACCAACCCAGGGACAAACGATGCTAAATCGAGCCGCCCAAATTCTGGACTTGCAGGCCTATCGTGTTTCCTCAAGCTATGATGCGCTGAATCGAATCAAAACCGTTCACTACCCGGAGGACGTCGCTGGAGAAAGAAAGCAGCTTCGTCCACAGTACAATCGTGCTGGTGCTCTGGAGAAAGTTAAACTGGATAACCAGATCTATGTAGAACGCATTGCATATAACGCCAAGGGACAACGACTCCTGATTGCCTATGGGAATCAAGTGATGACCCGATACGTCTACCATCCTGAAACGTTTCGTCTGATGCGGTTTCGGACGGAAAAGTATCAGCACCCAAATCCACACCGCTTTCATCCGAATGGAACACTTCTCCAAGACTTTGGCTATACCTATGATCTCACAGGAAATATTCGTACCATCACGGATCGTGTGCCTGGGAGTGGAGTTCATGACAATCCCGATGCAGCTCTGTTTCAGAATAGAGATCCACAACTCGAACGACTGTTGAGTGCTGGTGATGCCCTCTATCGCCAGTTTGAGTATGACTCCCTCTATCGCTTAACGCGTGCGACGGGTCGCGAGTCGAACAATATTCCCCGTGGCCAACGTCCGTGGCCTGATAACGCACGTGCTGGGTTCAACTCGCCCAAACATGGGACAGCAAATCAAGACAATGCCCCAACTCTCACCCAGGGTTACTGGGAGCAGTATCGCTACGACGCGGCAGGCAACATACTAGTCATGCAGCATGGGACGAGCAGAGGATCTGACTGGACACGATATTTCGGCATGGGAGGCTTCATACCCCAACAGTGGCAACAGGAATGGATGGCACATCTCAATGTGATAGGTGGTTGGCCCAATGCACCCGGTAATCAATTGACCCATGTCGGAGATAATCAACCAAATGTGCCACAGACACATTGGTTTGACGTCAACGGTAACATGATACGTGAACATTCAGAACGGCATTTTGAGTGGGACCACAGTGACCGTCTGCGGGTATTCCGACAGCAACCTCCGGGGGGGGCGGAACCAACTGTTTATGCTCAGTATCTCTATGATGTCGCTGGTCAGCGAGTTATAAAAGTAGTTCGCCGTGGAACGAATGACTACAACGTGACGGTGTACATTGATGGGATGTTTGAATATCACTGTTGTGTGCGGCCGGGTGATGTTCAAGAAAACAATTGCCTGCATGTCATGGATGATCAGAGTCGCATTGCCGCACGTCGTATTGGAAGGCCCTTTCCCAAAGACAAAGGTCCTGAGGTGCAATATCATCTTGTTGATCACTTAGGAAGCAGCGCCATTGTGATTGGTGGGAGCACTGGAAGCGCTCATAGTTTCATCAACCGCGAGGAATACTCCCCGTATGGGGAAACGAGCTTTGGTAGCTTCGGTCTCAAGCGCTACCGGTATACGGGGAAGGAGCGGGATGAGGAGAGCGGTCTTTACTATAAAGGAGCACGCTATTATGCGCCATGGCTTGCGCGATGGGTAAGCTGTGATCCAATGCTAGACCGCAAGGAAGCAAGTCTATACGCATTTGTGGATGGAAATCCCATTGTGCTTGTTGACCCTGAAGGTCTTGCTCCACAAGACCCTCCGCAAATAAAAGTCAATGCCGCTGCGGGGGAAGCAGGCCATGCTCATAATGATGGTTTGATAGAAAGAAGTAAAAACAGGACAGTTGCGGAAAGGGAAGTGACAACTAAGTCTAGAAAAAGCGGTTCTCGCGTGGATACTGTGACGATGTCGGTGCAGGGCGGGAGCCCAAAGAACGTAGAGTCCACTGTTATTCAGGTGGACAAAATTCGCGGGAAACAGGGACAAATAGCTTACGAGCCTATCCGAAAAAGAGCTAGAGAGAAGATCAAACAGATGAACAAGCATGCCAAAGCAGCAGAAGAGGCTGCCAACAAACTCACACAAGGCCAGCATGTTTCCAAGAAGCTCGCTAAGGTTGGAGCAATATCTTCCCGCGAGACTACTCTTATCTTATTAGACGGGGACTTAACGCGGAAGGAAGTGAGAGAGGTACAAATAGACATCCGGGATAAGGTCATAAAGCCGGCCAAAAAGGCCGGAGGGATGACGAAGGGAACTGGGATTGGCATAATTGCACGCAACGAAACTACCACGGTTATAAGGAGAACACAAGCAGGTTCAAGATTCCGAGTCGTGACGAAACGAGTTGGCGGAAAACTGATTAATAGCGTAAGCAGAAGTCTGGGTAATGGGGGCAACCTTGTCGGTATGATTGCAGGTCTTTTAGTCTCGCATTACGCGCAGAAAGCATATGCGAATCCTAGCCCAAGCACATTAGACAAGGGCATAATGATCGCGGACACTGCTGACTCTTTCCTAGATCCCTTATTCTGGATTTCCTTACCAATGTCTCTTGTAGCTGAGGGAGTAGCTGAGGCAGGTGCGAAGGAGGCTGGTAGCATTGAACAGCAAACTGGTCTTCCGTCAGGGTTAGCGGACGCAGAACTGATGATGGGTACTTTCGGAGCGGGTTGGCCTTAAGGCTAAGACTCGTTCTTGCTCACGAGCTTGTAGAGCTGGCTGACCCATGAAGGTAACAAACAAAGGGAGTAAATGTACTCCTTCTGTTATTTAAAAACCTGTGGCACACGAAGCTTACGATTACCTGTTAACCATGTGGAACCGTGAGAAAGATAAAAAACAACCTCAGTCTCAGGGTTGAATAAGCAAGTGAGTGGATCTGGAAGAAATTCTGACAGTTTAGCTTGCTTGACGTTTGATGACAACTTGGAAAATTAATGTGGGCTCTGTTGTAGTTTAATAATTATACCTGGCTGGCAGACTGATAATTCTTCTTCCGTGCAGAATCGCTAATATTTACGTATCTAAACTCAACTCGTTCATTTTGAAAGTATGGCGAACATGAACGCACAAAGAGGTACACAGAAAAAACCTGCTAAAGCCCGCACAGGCAAGCGCAAATCGCCCATCGCAGAAAGTGCTAAATCTACAGAATTAATAGTAGACCAGAGTCATTTCAATGGACATTTGATTGCCGGGGATACCAAGCATCCACTATCCGGATATCGCATACATGTCTCGCTGCTTAGAGAAGGATCGAAGCCGATCGATCTCGGATACGACCTCACGAGCTCGGCCGGATTGTTCACACTTCCCTATCCCAAAGCTGACCAGAAAGCTCAGACTAAGAAACGCCAGAACAAGAAGGCCATCCCGGTTGATCGCTTTTCTTTTAACATATGGAACCCAGCAGGCGAGAAGTTCTATGAAACGCGAATTGACTGGAGTCCTCAACAGAATGCAGTAGCAAGGATTGTCGTTCCGCGATCAAAATTTACAAAACCGCACATACCAAGCATTCAAGAGATAGCCAAGCATACTGCTTTCAAGATCCCTTCTTCGTTGAGCACGGCCTTAGATCGAAAAGGTATCAAGACGCTTGCGGATATTCGCCAGAAGGGTGGAATGCGTAAATTAACGAGGCTACAGGTTGGAAGGCATCAAACCGCAATAGCCACATTGGATGCGCTGACCAATCTCGAGCCGTTAACCCCTGACCTTCAAGTCGGTGCAAAGCTTATTCAAAATCAGTTTATGAATATCTCGCAGATTGCTGCCACCACGCGGGCCGATTTTGTCAACACCATGGGACCGCAGATTGGCGATGCGGAAGCATTTCGATTACATACGGTGGCAGTGACACAAGCGAAATTTTTGGATGGTGTCGCGGTTGGATATCAGGTGCTGCAAGCAGAGGGGCGAGTCCTTGATCGCGATTGGCCAACTCTGCAAGAGCTGTTACCTCCATGGTGTCATTGTGAAGACTGTGAAGCCGCGGTAAGCCCTTTGGCCTACCTGGCTGACTTGTTGGACTATGTGGTTCATCACGTCAAGGACAATGGGACCTTGTTGACCATGCAGACCCTGATCACTCGTTGGTATCAGCCATTTGACCGCTTGCCTGCCACATGCGAAGCATTGAATGAAGAGGTTTCGCAGGTCCGAATTTGTATTGAGGTCCTCCGAAGTTATCTACTCGATCACCCATCCAACCGTGGTCATCAACAAACACTCCAACAAGCGGAGCAATACTTTCGACGGGCTGCCTATTCTCGGTTCCTCTCTCAGATAGGCACTACCTACGAAGAACTCAGGCTGACTCGAGCTGCTGATCAGGCTACGAAAGACAGACTTGCAGGGCGACTAGGGGTTCCCACACTTCGGCTGAACTCTTTCTTGCAAGACCCTACGACTGTTACTGAAACTTGGCTTGCGCAGCACTTTGGACTTCCTCCTACGACTGGCGATCCTCTTGCTCCACGAACTCCGTCGCATCTCGAGCAGTGGCGATTGGAATCATTAGCGTATCAATGGGAGCAGGAAGACTTTCCCACAGATTTGCCACCAGATAATCGACCATTGATTGATCCTGATCTCATCGGGCCAGATGATTTTCGGAATCCCGCGGTCAAGGCTAACCCACAGCTTACAGATCGTGCCTTTGACATCTGGGATCGTCGCCAGAGATGGGTGGATACTCAGGTAAACACCCTGCTCGATCCCTTAGCCCCTCCGAGACGTCTGGTCCGTGGACAACGAGAGCCTGATTATCTCTCCTATATGTTTGGAGTGATGTATCAAAGAGTCGCCTATATGCGCACTCGACGTACACCTTGGTCGAATACTCCACTCGCGCAGTTTGACAGCCTGACCATAGAGCTTTTGAGTGGTGACGCAGCCGTGGTCAAGCGAGCTCGCGACATCCTGACTAACGACCTTGGACTCAACGAAGAAGCCTTTCAGAGGGTACAAGAGCTTCGGGAAAAAGACCGTCAATGGGTACAACATGGCGGGAATCAGCCGCTTAGCGATGAAGAGCGGCGGGACTTGGTCTACATTTTGACGCAAAGCATCAAAGCCCGTTTTTTTGATCGGTGGCGTCAGGAGGAGCGGAACATTGAATTCGGACCGACGGAATTCTGGATCTCTGGGCGCGAGCCTGCTGATGGGGATTGGCCGCCAATTCAGCAAGCCCCGCTCATCGACCCTGAACTGGTCAGCCAACGAGATTTGCCCGAGTGGGTGGCGGGCGAACGTGCGCAAACTCTTTGGTCAACTCGGCGTGACGAACTCGACCAGATCTATACCGATCTTCAGACCGAACGGGAAACAAATGGCCTCGCATCAGCCATAGCCCGAGCGCTGGCCGATCAGCAGGGCCGTGTTCCAGACCTCGATAATCTACAAACCCAGCTGAACGACGTAAACCCGGCTGTTGCTGAACGCGCGCGGACGGAGATCAATGATCGTTTGCGTATGACTATTGAGGCCTTTGCACGTGTTATGGAAGTTCGAGCTCGTGAGGCAGGGGCAAACCTGCAGAATCCGCCTCCTGCTCCATCTGCACGTGACTGGGCTGATGTGTACGCGATCCTCACCACTGCACAGAAACTGCATAATCGTTATGGTGATTGGGGGGATGAGGAAAATAACCCCCCTGCCGGCGATCCCCTTCCATATTGGTTCGCCCTCAAAGCTCGGCTTCCCCGGTGGCGCGCAGATGTGAAGGCTCGTACTGATTGGCAGGAGGCACTTCGTGCGCGATACAGCCCTCCTCTGATCGATCCCGATGTCGTTGAACGTGGGGATCTCATTGCTCCCTGGCGGGGTGCGGCTGCATATGATCTCTACCGAAAGAGAGAGATAGATCTTCGAACATTCCAGAGCAATTTGCACGCTCAATGGAGTCCGGTCATCAGGTTGATGGGGCTGGATGTTGTTGCACGCCAAGTCTTGGACTATCCATCTCAGGTATTCCTCGATTTTGCCACTGAGGAAGAGATGGGAAACGATATTTCGGGGAGGCTTGTACAGCTTAACCTGTTGCGACCGGAATATACCCACATCCTTCGCGTGCGGCGTCTCATCGATGCCGGTCAACCTGTTCTGGATAGTGAATGGCTAGATCTTGAAGCAATGTTAACGAATGTTCACAAGCGGCGTTTGAGTGCTCAGTGGCGGAAAGAGGAACAGCAAGCGCATATCACAATCCGGCCAGAACTTTTTGTATTGCAAGAAGACGAAGTTCAAGCACCGAATCCAGAACCAGGCTCACGAAAGGATTTACGTGCACGTCGAATTTGGCGGACCATCCTCTCTACACGATACGAACAACGGCAAGGCGTGCTGAATGGTCTCACCAGAGTAGTCAGGGCGGTGGAAGAAGCGTTGCTCCCACAGTTACGAAATGCGCTCATTTTGGCCACAACACACCCCAACGTGCCAGATTCGGATGTTGAAGCCAAAGGGAAGCTTCTAACAAACCAGCTTCTAATCGATACCCGTATCCGTGGGTGCCAGATCACAACCCGAATCTCCCAAGCCATTTCGACATTGCAGGGATTGATCTGGTCCATTCGAACAGGCCAGCTCCGTGATACCTATCCCAATTTGGCTCTTGATGACGATGCGATTGATGAACGATGGAAATGGATCGGCTCGTATTCCACGTGGCGTGCTGCCATGTTCGTGCATTTGTATCCAGAAAACATTCTAGTGCCCGCCTTACGCCGAAATAAGACCCAAGGCTTCTTGACATTTCTAAAAGAAGTTCGCCAAAAACGGCGTCGCATTGGTCCTGACGAGGCCTGTCGCATTGCTGAAACCTATGCTTCATACTATCGAGACATCATTGATCTGGAGATTGAAGCATCGTGTCATGCCGAGACGAACATGAACAAAGGAACTTGTCGATCCCGCACTCAGGGTGGCAGCCGTATTCTAACGTATTGGTTCGGGAGATCACCTATTACCGGTAACTGCTATATGAGCAACTATGATGTCACGGACCCACCGAGCCAGTCGCTCTGGGTCCTAATCCCAGCATTAACAAATGCGATTGAAGTCCTAGGGGCCGTACCGTTCGTGGGTCGATCTCCTGCGATGAGAATGATCTTGGTGTTTGTAAAAGTTCGTGAGGAGGACTCGGATAAACTGAGGGTCGCTCGTTTCAACCTCGATAATCCCGGTTGGATCGATGAACCGATTTCTTTGAAAGGACCAGAAGATAGAAAGTATTTCCAGGCAGTCGTGGTTCAACAACGTGTATTGGCCAATCCCTCTAATTCACCGGCGAGCGCGCCTCGCGTACTCTTTTTAGTCGATGACATTGAAATACCTGGAAGGTCCATTCTGTATGAGAACCGAGTTCATCCCGATGGCAAAAGATGGGAAAAAGATGATGGGTGGGATATAAGAGATGAATTTACGAACAGCTACAGATCTTTGTTAGCAGCAGTGCCTGTCCCAGGTCAGAGTACCTCTGCATCGGCACCTTATTTCGTCTTTTATCAAACTGGAACATTACAGGGAAGTTTGAGTTATAAAATCTATGGTGTTGAAAATTTTCCTGAAACGCATTCTTTTGGCACTCCCTCACATATAGCGTCTAATGAAGGGAGCTTCTTGGGAGCTTTTCTCTGGCCAATCGGAGATAAGGTCTACGTTTATTGGAAGCCGAAGGATCGGAATTCGGCAACCCAAGTCATGGAGTTGGTTCAACCCCAATCACTTAATCCGGATTTAATAACAAATATCAAGCAGTTCAACCAATGGTTGGTCAGGGCTGTCAATCTAAGTCTAGCCGCTCGTGGGATTTCTCTGGTTTCACAATGGACAAATTCAGGATTACGTGTAGGCATCGACAACCTATATCACCTATTGACACTTCCCGAGAGTAACCATGCTCGCAAGCAAATGGGCGAAGATTGGTATCGAGCTTATGGGGAACTTAACATCGGGCTTTTGGAGGCGTACATTAAGGGTCAAATGTTAAATAGGGGGGAGGCCTTGGATGCCTGGCAACTCGCTGACAAGAGAGTTCGTGCAAATTCGCAGCCATCCTTGGGAATTGCCGATTGTTTACGGAGGCTCTTTAGCAACAGGTTTCCTGGACCAACACAGCCCGTAAGTCTGCGTAATCTTGATCCCTCTACAACTCTCTCTACCCCATCGCTGTCCAACGTGCGCACGATTGCGAGAGATAGTGGACCGGCGGATGAACACGGTCCGCTCATATTAGCCTTGAGCAGACAATCTGGTGATTTTGTTCGTGCGGCATTTACAAGAGACCCAGGAAGTACCCAACCTGTCGTGAGCGGGTTGGCGCGTATCGTACCAAAAGATGATCACAAGACAGTTCCGACAATAGCTGCGGCGTGGCCAGGGACCTCTTTGGCACAGAGAAGAAAGTTAATTGAAGATCTGTATCGAGACCATCTGCCTGAACCACCATCAAACTTGGTCTACATTGAAGAGTACTACTACTCTGTGCCCATTCAGATCGCTATGGAACTTCAACGTAATGGACATTACGTGGCGGCTTTGGATTGGTTTCGAACGGTGTACGACTATACCGAATTGCCAGGGCGTACCCGAAAGATTTGGTACGGACTGGTTCACGAAGAAACGTTTGCCAATTCCTTTACGCGTTTGGGCAACTGGTTACTGGATCCACTCCATCCTCATGCGATCGCTGAAACTCGAATCAATACGTATACCCGCTTTACGTTAATGAGTGTAATCCGATGTTTTCTGGCATACGCTGATAATGAATTCACGCGAGATACTTCTGAATCTCTTGAACGAGCACGGACGCTCTATCTGACTGCCTTGGAACTCCTCGCATCTGAAGAACTAAGGCAAGAGAGTAATCGATGTGACAAAGTAATCGGCACCATCGACGTGCAGCGGCTAGGTGATCCCAGCTGGAAGCCGATCTTTAATCGGATGATTGCTGATTTGTCACATGTTGATGACTTGCCCCGTCTCAGTGCCACTATTGATACAGTTCAAGCCACATTGAGGGGCAGCGGGTCGGATGAAGTTCGTATTGCGAATGCACGTAAGGCGTTGGATGCCGCACTCACCACGCATCAACCGCGCCCGACATTCGGCGAAGTTCTGAACAATCAAGAGAGGGTTCATGTAGAAGTTCGTAACGCTCTGATGGCCGATGAGCGAGTGGCATCAGCCCTTAACAGAATAGGAACGGTAGTCACTGAAGATAGCTTACAAGCTCTTTCTTTGGTGTCAAAGTTATCTCTCGATGACCTTGGAAAGCCAAGGAACAAATTACCCTGGTTAAGGGTGCGTGTATCAGGGGTTGAACAACAAAAACAGACGAACATGAGGGGCACCATTCGAATTGGTTCAAATGTGTTGTTGGCCGAGGGTAATGGTGGGTCAGCCACTGGTCTTGAGCAAGCCACTTTGGCTCAACTGGCGAGCACGAGGAAAATGGGATTGTGGTACCAACCTGGGATCGCGTATCAATTCTGCATTCCACCCAACCCAATCTTAAGGATGCTACATCTCCATGCTGCGCTGAATCTTTATAAACTCAGAACGTGCCGAAACATCGCTGGGATGCAACGTCAGGTCGAGCCTTATGCAGCTGAAACGGATACCACCAGTGGGATGCCGTTGATTGGGGCGGATGGCCAGCTGATCTTGCCGGGCCTGCTCACTTTTCAGCCTACTCCCTATCGGTTTGAGATACTCCTGAGCAGAGCTAAAGAACTTGTTCAATTGGCTGGAAACATTGAAGGATCGATGTTATCTGCTATCCAACGGCGTAGTGAAGAACTTTATAAAGTACTAACAGCTAGACAAGACATACAATTAACTAAAGCAGGGGTGCAATTACAAGATTTTCGACTGCAGGAAGCAGAAGGTGGAGTTGAACTAGCTGAGTTAGAGGGACAGCGCACTCAATTTCAAGTCGATCATTATAATGAGTTGATGAATGAAAACTTCAGTACTTTGGAAGAAGTGAGTATGGCACTCCAAATAACAATCGCTGGAGGATATCTGGCTGCAGCGCTTGCCCTTATTTCGCCCTTTGGTCCGGGTGGAGCAGAAGCAGCTGCGAAAGCTCTTGAATATACAGCCAAATCTGTTGAAGCCACGACGAATATTTTATCCCAATATGCGAGCTTTGAGCGTCGTAGACAAGAGTGGGAATTCCAGCGTGATTTAGCTGAATTTGCTCTAGACATCAATGCGCAGCAAGTAACCATCGCAAAGGATCATGTTCGCGTGGTTGGGCAGGAACGCCGCATTGCTCAAATGCAATCTGATTATGCTGAGCAGACAGTTGAGTTTCTGGGAAACAAATTTGACAATGCCGAACTCTATGATTGGATGAGCAATGTTCTCGAAGGAGTTTATAGTTTCTTCCTGCAACAAGCTACTGCGCAGGCGAAGCTTGCCCTTGCCCAGCTTGCTTTTGAGCGCCAGCAAATTCCACCTCCGGTTATCTTAGATGATTATTGGGAAGTGCCTAACGAAGATTTCGTATACGACGTAGCCAATGTCAGTGCCCCAAATCGCCGCGGCCTAACAGGTTCCGCTCGGCTTCTCCAAGACATTCATCAGCTTGAACAAATTGCGTTTGAAACACGGGAGCGCAAATTGGAACTCAGGCGCACCATATCTCTTGGCCGGCTCGCTCCAATTGAGTTCGAGCAGTTCCGTCGGAATGGTGTCCTCACATTTGCTACACCCATGAATCTGTTTGACTACGATTTTCCGGGACACTATCTGCGCCAAATCAAGAAGGTTCGGATTACTGTGTTTGCGCTAATCCCTCCAGGGGAAGGCATTCGGGCTACTCTCACAAGCAGCCGGATCTCTCGAATTGTTCTTGGGGGAGATTTGTTTCAAACTGTGCGCATCGAGCGTGGGCCTGAGCAAGTAGCCCTAACATCGACTAGAGATGGCACTGGACTCTTGGAGTTGGAAGCTCAATCGGACTTGTTGCGCCCCTTTGAAGGCATTGGCGTGGATACAATTTGGGAGTTTCGCATGCCTAAAGCTTCGAACCCGATTGACTACTCCACGATCGCGGATGTCTTGATGACGATTGAGTATACCGCACTAAACAGTTTTGATTATCGGGAGCAAGTCATTCGTGACCTGTCATCAAGCTTCAGCGCTGATCGTCCGTTCAGTTTTCGGCATCAGTTTGCTGATGCCTGGTATGATTTCAACAACCCAGAGTTGGTCGATGATTCGCAACAGATGGTCGTGAGTTTCACGACCACGCGAGCCGACTTCCCCCCAAATCTTGACAGCCTTACGATCCGACACATTGGGCTCTATTTTTCTCAAAAAGACGGTGTTTCGTTTGAGGTACCCGTCCGGCATCTACATTTTACGCCGGAAGGGGGTAGCCGCCGTGACGGTGAACAGGCCGTCTCCGTCGATGGGATAATCAGTACCCGTCGGGGTAATGCTCCGAGTTGGGGCCGTCTGCAGAGAGGGGTGCCATTTGGGATCTGGGAGCTCGCCCTACCCAACACTCTCGAAATCAAGAATAGGTTTAAGAACGAAGAAATTCAAAATATGTTGTTCGTGATCACTTATACGGGTCAGTTGCCTAAGTGGCCAACATAAAATGCGATTCGATTTATATGATCCATAGCCTTAGTTGTTCCAAACTCCGATTCAGCGGTATCGCAGCATTCATCTCGAGCTTGAATCAATTTGTGCCTTCTGTAATTCAAGCCCACCTCATGTCTTACAATCTTACATCTGATCCCACACTCACAACTTTCTCCTGTTTCATAAGAAAAGGGGAGAATTATCATGAATCATTTGATAGTATTCCAGGAGTCCTCGGTTTTTTCCCACTCGCATCAAACTAGAAGCATGTTGCAAAGGCTAGTACAGAGCTTACGAATGGTCCCTCGGCAGGGACAGGCTGCCAGGTCCCGATCTTGGGTAAAACGCCTAGGGCCTCTCCTCCTGGCAATAGTGTGGATGGTGGCAATGACCCCATTGGCTATGGGTAGTCATAAAGGTTCTGAAGAACACCATGTGGGTTCGGATACCGCAACGGAAGAAATGGCGGGGCATGCGATTCCGGGCGCGCCGTTTCAAGTGTTCCTGCATGAGGAAAAAGGGGCTGTCGAAACTGGAAGCCGAAGCCAATCCCCAGCCAATGCGGCGCTCAAGACCGTTGTCGAGGCGTTTGGCCGGATGATGGATCATCGGACCGAATATGGCAGATTTGATGAAGCACTAAACAAAGGGGCCCTGCAGAAAGTCATTATTGAACCGAAGGTCGTGAATCGGGAAGGCAAAGAGTTTTTATTGTTGGTGGCCCGCACCTCCCAGCCCAATCAGGTCAAGCTCCTTATCAGCGCATCCGCACTTGAGGAACAGGGCTATCTCAATCATCCGGATCAACTGGTGCCGGTCCTGGCGAGAGAATTCCAATGGGTGGTGAGCAAGGCCGACACCACGCCAGACCGCCAAATGAACGTGGTTCGCGCCGATCTTACCCAGGCTCCGATTTTAACGAATCAAAAAATTGGGAAACTGTCAGGTGAGGAACGAGAACAGGTGCTTCAAGAATTGTTTCGCACCTATTTGACCACCGTCGATCAGTACGCAA
>DOFS01000192.1:18077-19684 GCA_003523945.1 Nitrospiraceae bacterium
CCGGATCAACCGGATTCCACGACCAAACTGTATGATATTCGGGTGCGCGAAGCGCTGCAAACGATTGTCCGTGAGCCCTATTTTCAGGAACAGATGCCGAAAGCCGTGAGGAGCCTGCTCAATGGAAAAATATGGAATGTCGCATTCGCTCACATCCCCGAACGGGATTGGGCCACGCGAACCCGTGTGGTCCCCAAGGAGCAGTCAATCACGGCAGGCGAACAGGGCAAAACCATTCAGCCCGCGATGATCCTCATCAATATTTATCGGACCGCCTCGCCGGACGATCCTTTCTATGCAGAGACAAATGGCCTTCCAATGGGTGCGCTCCCGGTCGCCACACTGGCGCGCGTCATTGCCCGTGAAATTCAAGACAACATTACGGAGAAGTCCATGCGCGGCCATGTCGCCCAGGATGAACTCACCGCTCCTAAGTGATCTAGAGCATTCCTTCCTCTTCTTCCCAAGATTGCAGGAGTCCGGCAGTATGGTCCAATTTCCTCGATGAGCCTGAACCGGGGAAGAGTCGAGAGTCAGGTATCCGTCATTTTGAACGCGGCTATACATAGGCAGTGAGTTAGACTAAGATAACATTCGGTTCATGAACACGAGTGTTCCCCTCCCATCTCTTATTCTTCCGGAAGACCAAAGACGGTCAACACATACCATGCCCTTGGCCATGGCGCCGGTTCACGTCTAATTTCTTGAAAAATTACTTTTGATGGAAACTGTTCACGTCAGTTTGACAATCGCGATTGCCCTTGCGGCAGGGGTGTTGGCTCAATCTGTGGCGAAGCATCTGCATTTGCCGGGCATTGTCCTGCTTCTTGCGTTTGGAGTGGGGTTGGGGGGTGACGGCTTAGGATGGGTCCACCCTCAAAGTTTGGGGACGGGATTACTGGGAATCGTCGACTTTGCCGTCGCAATCATTTTATTCGAAGGTGGCCTCAATCTGGAAATCACCCGGTTGCGTCGCCAAGAACAATCGCTTCGTCGACTGATCACACTCGGCGCGTTGATCACCTTGGGTGGAGCCGCCCTGGCGGTCAGGTTACTGTTGGATTGGTCCTGGTCCCTCTCTCTGCTCTTCGGAAGTTTAGTGGTGGTCACCGGTCCGACCGTGGTCGCCCCGCTCCTCCGGGACATGCGCCTCCGTTCAAATCTGAAATCTCTTCTGGAAGGTGAAGGCGTCCTCATTGATCCTATCGGAGCCATTCTGGCAATCCTCGTGCTCAATCTGACCATCGGCGCACAATCCGGGCTCGTGGCCACCGAAGCTATGGACTTCGCATTCCGGTTAGGCTTTGGTCTGCTGATGGGTGGGATCGGCGGCTATGTATTGGGAAGCATTCTCCGCGTCCGGTACCTTGTTCCCCATGGATTTGAAAATATCTTTATGCTTGCGGCGATCTTTTTGCTCTTTCAAGGGGCCGATCAAGTCATCTCACAAAGTGGAATTCTTGCCGTGACCGTGGCCGGAATCGTGGTCGGGAATATGCGCACCCCTGTCGACCGGGACTTACGGGAATTCAAAGATCAGTTGACGATTCTTCTGGTGGGAATGCTCTTCATTTTGTTGGCCGCTGATGTCCGATTTGAGGAAATGC
>DOFS01000028.1 GCA_003523945.1 Nitrospiraceae bacterium
GTCCGCGTGCCCAACTGGATCGGTGATGCCGTGATGTGTCTTCCGGCTCTCATGGATTTGCGGGAGCAGGTCCCCCAGGCCAGGCTGACGGTATTGGCCAGGCCGATCATCGGAGAACTGTTGCGGGGACATCCGGGAGTGGATGAGGTGATGATTTATTCCCATCATGGCGAACATCGGGGGCTCCTTGGGCTCTGGCACCTCATTCAACTCGTAAAAAGAAAGCAGTTTGATCGGGCGATATTATTCCAAAACGCCTTTGAAGCGGCTGTCATCGCCCGGTTAGCCGGGATTCCCTCCCGCATCGGGTATGCGACGGATGGCCGGGGTTGGCTGCTGTCAGAGCCTGTGCCGAGGCCGGATAGGACTCATATGCATCACACGCAATATTATCAGGGCCTGGTGCAGGCGATCATCCCCTATCCCGCAAAGAATCGTGATCCTCAACTCTTTCTCTCTCCTGAGGTGCAGAACGCCTGTGCCAGGCAGTTTCCTGAGGTCTTTCTTCCAGCAGATAGCCTGGTTATCGGGATCAATCCGGGGTCCGTGTATGGATCGGCTAAACGATGGATGCCGGAGCGCTTTGCGGAGGCGGGTGATCTGCTGGTTGAGCGTCTGACACAAGAACATTCCGGGTCTCCCGTTGTCCGGTGTGTCCTGATTGGGGGCAAGGGAGAAGAAGAGCTTGGCGAGAACATTGCCCGGCGGATGCGGTATAAGCCGGTTGTCCTGTCGGGAAAGACCACCATACAAGAATTGATGGGCGTTCTCACACGTTGCTCCGTCCTGGTCACCAACGACACGGGCCCCATGCATGTGGCACAGGCCCTTGGGGTGCCTGTTGCGGCGGTGTTTGGTTCAACAGATCCCTCGACGACAAGCCCTCATGGACAACCACAGGGCGTCGTGACGGCGTCGGTCCGGTGTGCACCCTGTTTATTGCGCGCCTGCCCCATTGATCATCGTTGCATGAGCCAAGTGTCCGTTGAGCAGGTGGTGGAGGTCGCGCTGACCCAAATCAGGCTGTCACCAGCCTATGGGAACGCATGCAGGATCAGAGGGCATGTTGGATGAAAGATGTTTCCGCCGCACCGAGTACGGCCGTGTTTTTGGACCGGGATGGCACCTTAAACCACGATACAGGGTATGTTACCTCTCCCGATCAATTGGTGTTGTTCCCGGGCGTGCCTGAGGGCATCGCCCGATTAAACCACTTAGGGGCCATGGTGCTTTTGGTGACCAATCAATCGGCCATTGGCCGGGGGATGATGACCATCCAGGGGTTGGAGTCGATTCATGAGAGGCTGGCCGAGTTGATTCGGCCATATGGGGCCAGTATTGACGGTATTTTCTTCTGCCCGCATCATCCTCAAGAGGGATGTGCATGCCGAAAGCCCAAAGCGGGATTAATTGATCAAGCCGTCACCCGCTTTGCGCTTGATGTATCGCAATGTTTTTTTGTTGGGGATAAGTGGAGTGATTTAGCCGCCGCTCAGACTGCCTCGGTGCCTGGTGTTCTGGTCATGACGAGTTCGTATAGCGCGGATGTCGTGAAGGCGCGAGACGAGGGCCGGGTGCTGATTGACTATGTGGCCGACAGCTTTGTTCATGCCGTGGACTGGATTGAACAACAGATCGTGACCCGATGCAACAAAACGAGGTTAGGGCGATGAAGAAGGGTTTCCTGGAGCATTGATGGACATCACTCCTCAGCACATACTTGTCATCAAATTCAGTTCGCTGGGTGATATTGTTCATGCCCTTCCGGCGGTGGCTGCCTTGCGTCAGCGGTTTCCCCATGCCCGGCTGACCTGGTTGGTCAAAGAGGTCTGGGCGCCGATTTTAGAAGGGAACCCGGATATTGATGACATCCTGCCGGTGAATATGTCCTGGCAAAATTGGCCGAAAATTATTCGTACACTCCGGAGAGGACGGTTTGATCTGGTTGTTGATTTTCAAGGGCTGTGCCGTTCAGGGCTATTTGGCCTGATGACCGGCGCTCGAACCCGTGTGGGCTTTGCGCGAGCCAGGGAAGGGGCAACCTGGTTCTACACCCACCGGGTATCCTTGCCAGAGGCGAAACCCTCCACCTGGCGGTTACTGGAAGTTCATGCCGTGGATCGGAATTTGGCGATCACCACATTCCTGGGTGGACATTCATCCACCCCGGTGTTCCATCTGCCTCAATCCTCTACCGATCGTCTCACCATTGACACGATGCTTCAGGATGCGGGCGTCCAAGACCACGACCACCTGATTGCTCTGGCGCCGTGGACGCGGTCTGTCATGAAATCCTGGCCGTTGGGACGATTTGTGGAACTGGCTACCGATCTGGTGCAGCGACCCGATGTTCGTGTGGCGCTCCTGGGCGGGCCTTCAGAAACCGCTGCTGCCAAAGAATTTGACCATCTGGTGCCACAGGGGCTGATCAATCTGGTCGGCCGACTGTCTCTCCGGCAATTGCCCTCGCTCTTGCGAAGAATCCACCTGCTTATTGGAAATGATTCGGCGCTCATTCATCTTGCGGCGGGAGTGGGGATTCCGGTGCTCGCGATATTTGGTCCTACGCATCCCAAAGCCACCGGTCCCTATCCGTTGAAGAATCATGCTATCCTGCGTACGGAGTTGCCCTGTAGTCCCTGCGGAAGTCGCACATGCCGAAACCCCAACTATCTGGAATGCTTGCAGTCGATCCCTCTCGATCATCTTCTTCGTGAGGTCGATATCCTCGTCGGGGGCTTCCCGCGTCGAAGGGATGATCGTGTGGTACCGGCCACCCATTCATCTGTGAAATCGTAAATCTGTGAGGAGGTCGAAGTAGAAAGCCGTATGGCGGAACAACGCACGAGAGAAAAGGTTTCGGCTGTGGTGATTGCCTATAATGACGCACCCAATATGCGGAGATGTTTAGAAAGTCTTCATTGGGTGGATGAGCTGGTGGTGATTGATTCTCATAGCACGGACGGGACGACGGATATCTGCCGCGAATTTACCTCCAAGATTTTTCACTATCCCTTTCAGGGTTTTGGGGTCCTTCGGAATCAAGCGCTCACGCATGCCACCCATGATTGGATCTTCAGCCTGGATACGGATGAACGGGTGACGTCAGCAGTGCAGGAGGAAATTGAACGGTTGCTTCTGGAGGGGCCTTCAGCGCAGGCCTATAAGATTCCCAGAAGAAATTTTTTCCTTGGGCGGTGGATCAAGCATTGCGGGTGGTACCCTGATTACCGGCAACCCCAGTTCTTTCATAAGGCACACATGCAGTATCGGGAGGAGTTGGTGCATGAAGGATATGAGCTGAAGGGGAAGCTGGGGTATCTTCATGCGAGTCTGGAGCAAATTCCGTTTCGGGATATCGATCACTACTTTCGCAAAATGGATCGATATTCCAGTTT
>DOFS01000408.1:0-818 GCA_003523945.1 Nitrospiraceae bacterium
ACAGATGATAGATGAATGGCCCTAAGATATGAGTTGAAGACCACGACCATCAAAAGAGGATGGGTTTCGCTTAGCACTTGCGGAAATGGTTCAGAGTCAGTGGAACGACAGAAGGGTCGCCAGGCGAGCTAGGCCGCGGTGTATCACCTGAGAGATTGTACTGGACATTTAGGGTGTAGGTGCGACCTATTCGATTAGCGCATCATCGGCCCACGAAACTCTCAACAAAAGACTTGATCCCTTCAATAGGCACGCCCCCCTCGTGTCTTCGCGTGGCTTGGGTCACCCCATAAGGGGAAATATCCCCTTTTACCAAAGCCTTTTCTTGGCGAACGCTCTCCCCGAACCGGTCTTGAGGTAGCGTTCGAACTCAAGGGCTTTTGAGACATCAGAAAACCCCATATAGGTTACCAGTTTCCAAGGCATGAACTTCGAGGTATGGAAAGACCCGCCACTATTATGAACGGCTAGTCGTCTTTTCAAATCGGAAGTGATACCGATGTAACTCTGGTTAGGATGTGATTCGCTTCTGATGAAATACACATACTTCATGAGAGAGGAGTCGTCTGAGTCCGTCTTCGTCACTACGTCGATCTTGCTACTCATGAACCCTATTTCTAAAGTGAAAGTAAACTCAGCTATCGATCGGGGGTTGCAAGACTTCGGCGGACAGCCTTCGCTAATTTCTGTTCTGGCCTGCCAGCCGAAGCCATCGCCGCTTGCGCGCCAAAGCTGGCTTCAGCGGCGGGCGTGAAGGCTGGCGGAGAGGGTGGGATTTGAACCCACGGTCCCTTGTGAGGACAACGGTTTTCGAGACC
>DOFS01000408.1:910-6108 GCA_003523945.1 Nitrospiraceae bacterium
GAGGACAACGGTTTTCGAGACCTTAGAAGTTCAAGAAACGAGGATGATGAAATACCTGAAGAGACCTAATATTCCATGGATTTTATTGGAGATTGTCCAAAGAACAACATTGCACCTCGTTGCATGGAATAGCACGGAGTTGGCAGGCAACGGTTACATTTACGGTTACACTCAAAGTTCCATCTATTTAACACTAGGACGGGGTTAGTTCTTTTTAGGGGCACCGGGGGTGAGACATTGTTTTACAACACCCACCCCAAAAAATAGGAATCCCTTACCTACGTTAGGACCCCCTCATTTGCCAGACGACTTTTCTAGGGGCTAAAAAGTTGACTAGGTAACTTACAAGCTTCGAGAAACTGTTTTATATGCTACCAATGGCTGAAAAAGGTGATAGGAATTTGATGGGAAAGCGGGCTAGGCTTTGCGCGAATTGATAACTAGCGGATGTTTCGGGCCCCGAGTAATGACCCACAGGCCGTTCGGACCTCGACGAGTCCAATGGGGCACCAATACCAGCTGCTCACACCACCCTTTCTTTAATATTTCAACAGAAGCTAATGGACGGCGGATTCGGATGAGAGTCGAATTAATTAGGAACTCAGTGGAAGATAGGCAAACTATCGAAAGTTTTTGATCTTGGAGTACCTCGTCGGATTCTAGCCAGTGGAGTACCATTCCCATGACTTTACCCGTTTTCCTCCCAGAAAGACGTTGGAAGTGTTCCCACGGTCTTAGAAGTGTGGAGTTCTTAGTGTTGTAGGCGGGGTTTAGAGGAATCCCTTCAATCCATTCCCAGCCGATAATCCCTTGATCTCGAAGGTCTAGCAATGCTGTATGATCTTTCCCCCCCCTCCACCCTTACTTGCTCGCCTCGTAGCGGTAAGCCATCCGTCCTTCTATGTTGCCGCTAGGCAAGGGGATTGACTTTTACGCTTAGAATGTTGGTTTCCCAATTAACATTTTCTTGGGACCATATGAGCTTTGGAGAGGACAATGATATACCAGAAGTGTTTTCTCGTGAGGTGCCTAAATAAACCCGAACATTCTTCGCCCTCTTGGCAATAGTTGTTTGCAAGGTGTAATAAGGGACAGGCGGGCCTTCTTCCTGAACATGTTGCACCACCAAATCTAAATCTCCACAAAAAGATACTCCTTGTGCCCAAGAATCTACGGCCCAAATTTTAACCATACGGATTGTTCCTCTCATTTCCTTCCTTAGAAAGGAGTCTTTCCACCTCATTTTGATAATGGGTTTCTCTGCAATCGAACGGCATATGCGTTGAAGGGCATGAGTAAAAGTGGCTCGTGGCTGATTCCTTGAACCAAAAACAAGTCGACGAGGATCAACTCAGATGAATAAGGGCTTAAGATAAGAAAATTAGACCGTGAAAGAGAAGGGCATTCTTATTTTCTAAAAAATGCAATAGGAATAAGCAGGTTTGTATTTGTGCCCCTCTATGACTATTGGCAAGCTTTCGCCTTTTGGACACAGCTTTACATTTTGCCAATTTAGGCCCTATGGGCCTAAACATTCCTTATTCCCCAAATCAGAGTTATTTTTTCTCCGACTTCGGGGGCATTCGAGGTTGTGGCTTGGGAACTTCTCCCTTAACACTCCTAGGTGGTGGTGGTGGTGGAGGTGGGGGGGGTGTTTTTCTTTCACTCATAAATTCACCTTCGGGTTTTTCAAAGTTTAAAACTTCAACTTTAATTGGTCTAGGATGATTGCTTTGATTTAAACCAAGCCATTGGAAGGGAAGGAATGCGAGGAAAGCCAATCCAATTGCAAAAGTAAGCGAAACAATTGTCCTATATAGGTTATAGGCCCTGGCATCGTTATTAATAGCATTTTTTGAAGAAAATTTCACATAATATTCAAATAAAACGTTTCCAAAAGCCTCTTCAACAATTTTTTCATTATCCTCGAAATCGCGATATGTCAGAATTAATTCTTTTCGGTAGCTTTCAATAGATTCAGCAGTGGGCAGTAATTTGTCAGTATGCCCAAACCAAGATTTCCTAAAAAACCAAACCCCAATTGCTAACGAAATAATTGCTGATGTCCAAAATACCCAAAAAACTATTACCCCTATTCCATTGTTTTGTGGACTGGCATTTTGCAACATGTACCCTAAAAATCCAACAATGACAACTAAAACAGCAAACGGCATTTGAAGACGAGAGTTTAATTTCTCACGCATTTCAATTTCGTGGTAATATTGTCTTTCGTAAAGTTGAAATCGCTCTTCTTTATTCATAATTCATAGAAAGTTTCTGCTAACAACATCTTTCCCTTTCTCTTTTGTTGGATGATATAGGATAAGCATCTAGTTAACCTTTCGAAAATCACCCTCGACACTTCGGGCTCACTTTGAACCTGCTCTAAGGACGCCTAAAGGTTTTCCACGATCTCGGTGCCAATGCCATCAAAAAAAAATTGACTTTCTGTGTGCTGGGTGAACGACGAGTCATACAATTCCTTCAACGTGTATTTTTAAAGTGTTTTTTCGGTGCGGATTTGGTCGTAGCCTTTTCGGAGGAGGTGGTTGGCGGCCACTCCACGGAGCTCGTCATCATTCACGAGTTTGGCACAGATTTCCTCCTTGCCCTCCATACGGTCGATAAACAACCCTTCGAGGGCTTTATCAAAGACGAATTTAAAATCCTGAATTGAATTGACCTTGTCCGCTTGACCTACATGAACCCACCTTCAGGCTGGCTTTTAGTTCTCGTCCAGCCCCTCGTGCGCGATAATTTTGTTCCATTCCATAGGCACAGTTGAACGTAAAACAGACACCGAATAAAAGCAAGAGAAGGGTAAGACTAAGAGGAAGGGTGGTCTCTTTCAACATTTTCTAGGTGGGTCTCTCGTCGTCAAGACTATTCCGCAGAAAAAGAGTATGTTCGGTGTGTATCAAAGTCTGACCCTGTGAGGAGTCAGGCTCTTGTGCCATTCAGGCTCATGTGAAATTGGGCAATGATGTCGCCATCGTAGCCTTTGCTGACTTCGCCAGAGAAGTCGGCATGCACCAGGGCAGGAAGCAGTAAAAGAAAAATCAGGCTTCACATTACTTGTCAGGAATAGAGTTGTGGTTTTTTGGGTAACTCAGGTAGTCCGCCTTGTGCGGGTGAGGATTTTGGTTGGGCCTTTGGCCGGAGCCCAAACCACATGTAAAAATGGCCGAGTGCGATGAAGGTGGCGGTACTCGCATAACCTAAGGCTTGGGCCTCAGGGGGTGGCTGTGCGGAACAAATCTTAAGAACTTTCAACTAACCTGTCCACGGAATCGGGGGAAGACCACATAACGAATGAGATACAAGCTGTATCCGTCCGTTGCTTCGCCGTTCTTAGGTGGATAAGCACTTTCCTTCCGACCAGCCTTCCTGTTTCTTTCACATCATTGAGTTAGCAGGATGGCGGGAGGGCCGTCTGTTGCGAAGTCCTAATTGGCATTAAAGTTGCTCTCTACATGAACCAAGAGTAGTAAGAACACGACAGACTGACAGGGAGGGACCAATCATGGACATAACACTTTTTATCATCGAAATGTTCTTTGCCTCTTTGGGGGTTGTCGTCTCTCATCTCATTTGGAAGTAGCCGTTTAGCCCCACTCGTAAGGTTGAGTGCCAAATAGGAATTTATTAAAAAAGACTTATTACCCGATGTTCCCCAAAACACTCTCCTGTTCTCCCATTGAATCGGTGAATTGGAGGAATTTCTCCACCACCTATTTGTTTCGCTTCCATGGGTAAGGCCATCTCTACTGCATGTGGTGTGCACATAACATTCGATCAGTTTTAGTCTCGAAGGCAGGGGCCATGTGTTCAGATTGCAGGAGAAGTTTAGCGATGTCCGACCATTAAATACGTTGGAACGGAAAGGTAGTTAGTATACCTTCAAAGGTTATTTTTTCTGAAGTGGTAAAATTTTTAATACAATTAAGTTTTTCCAAAATAATCCAGCTTACAGGGCAAAGTGTAGAAGTTCCGGAATTGGATAGAGCCTTAGTTTGACGAGCGCGTTGGCGGCGGTGATGATAAATTCTCCATGCACACATTCAGTGGAGGGGCCTTGAGGCTAGCGAAGAGGTTGTTATGCCGAATCTGCATAAGATGCCAAATAAATTGACCCTTAGGCGCAACTCATTCAAACGGATACAAAGAGGGCCTTTTATTCAGAAATTTCGATGGCGTGTTATACGGACAGAAATGGGTAGATCCGGTTCCTTTGCGGATCCGGCCAAACATTGCCTAGCCACGGCGATAGGCTCCAGATGGCGGGAAAATGAAAGGAGATGTCAAAATGCACACTTCAGAATCTATGTTCTTGTCCATTGAAGCAGCTGTCAAAGGAGGCAAAGCGGTCGTTTCTGCGGATGACAGTATCATTATTGCGATGATGCAGGAGGCGCTGAAACACGGTCGATCCGCGACTTTCTATGTCTCTCCGGCACAGGCTCAGGCTGTAATGCGCGTGTACTGGACCCCACGCCGAGCCAAAGAAATCGGATATGAGTCCGTGTCCAAGGAAGAAAGGGCCAGGATCGAGTCCGAGCTTGGGGTTAAGGATATGGGTCCATGGTTCTCAAATCGCATCCAGTGCCCGTGCGGAGGCGTTTATGGCGCATTTGAGTTCATAGAACAAGGCCTCCGACACCATGGAAAGGATTGGGTGGGAGCGGTTGTCGAATTGAAGAACGCCGCCGTCCTACGCATCAATCCAGCACAGGATGCTTTCTGTCCTGTATGCAGGCAGATTCTCCCAACAGGTCACTGGTACGGCATGTATGCCCCTGATGGTACCTTGATATACGGGTGTTGTAGTGGCCCAGATGTACTCACTGCTTGAGTTGGTCAGATTGGACCGGCCGACGCCGGCTAAACCCCGGTAGGAGGTACAATAAGCAGCAATGGCGGCTGATGGTTGCGGTTTCAACCGGTCGTTGCAACACATGGGTTAAATCGTTCAGCAGGTGTTTCAAAGTTTAACGTTTTTCTTGGTCGTTCGTTGAGACGCCGTGCAACGGCGTTTAGCTTGGCNNTTAATTGCGGTTTCAACCGGTCGCTGCAACACATGGGTTAAATCGTTCAGCAGGTGTTTCAAAGTTTAACGTTTTTCTTGGTCGTTCGTTGAGACGCCGTGCAACGGCGTTTAGCTTGGCTTGTGGAACTATCGACAGATCCATTCCTTTCGG
>DOFS01000084.1 GCA_003523945.1 Nitrospiraceae bacterium
ATGCATAACCCAACCAACCCACTACCCAAAACACAACCATATACAGGAACCAGTCTAACCATTCCGGCATTTGTCCCCAAAATATGACCGATTTCGACGCATTCAGAACAGGTGTCAATGGATTGAGCTGAATCAACCCTCGATAGGCTTCAGGAATAGCAGACAGCGGATAAAAAATAGGACTGAGAAACATCATCATCGTCGCCATCACCCCGACCAAAGGTTGGACATCACGAAGAAAAACCCCCACTGAGGCCAGAAACCAGCCCAACCCTACAATCAACAACACAAATGGAAAGAGTACGACCGGCAACAGCAACACGGTTAGTGGTGGAAGTCCATGGACTACGAGGTAAAAAACCAACAAAATCAAAAGACTCACGGCGGCGTTAAACAGTGCCACCTGCATAGACACCCAAGGCATTATTTCCAGAGGAAACACTACCTTTTTAACATATGACACATTTTCGAGCATAAGACCCGGAGCACGGGTGACACATTCGGAAAATAAATTAAAAATAATCAATCCAGAAAATAATAACAGAGCAAAGGCGCCATTTTCCTCCATGGGCACCTCCCATCGAATTCGAAACACCACAGAAAAAACAAACGTATACACCCCCAGCATCAACATCGGGACAACAAAGGCCCAGATGACCCCAAGCATCGACCCTCGATAACGCGCATCAATCTCTCGCTTGGCAAGACGAGCAATCAATGTTCTGTGCTCCCAGGCGCAAATCAATGGCGAAAAGGGATTATACGCATTATTCATTGGTTAATTATCAATCTCATTCAAGATTATCGTTGAACTAATTTCAGTAAATTGACCGATTCTGAAGGTAAAAACCATTCCTCCCTCATCCAACCCCTTTATCCGCTAGGCTAAGTTAGCAAATCTCTCAGGATGAAATCCTCACACTGACAGGCCCATGACTCGAACCTTCAACCTACATTCTCAAAAACAACAAATAAACCGATGAAATTAAAGGGGTGGGTGACCAGGAGGTGGAAAAATCCTAAACATCCATTTGGGGTATGCGACAGAAAGGATTTACCCACCCAAGTTTCGGGAAGATTTCATTTTCATTACTGAAGAGGGGAAAAAGCTGAGTAGAACCATTTTAACGTATATCAAATCAATACCATATCATCAAGTATCCGGCGAACATGGGCTGAGTCATTTACTCTGCCAAGGCGTTCTCAAGATTCCATTGCCGTATTTTTTGGAAAAATAGGAGAAATATTGAAAACCTCGTGAGGGTCAACCCATCCCAATGCGTGCTCAGACCAACACCCTACCAGCCATGGTAAACAAAAACAAATGAGTACCATCCCAACCATTCGCCCACCCCCGTTCCCCGGTAAACCAGCAAAGCATTTTTATGCAGGGCAAACGTTTTCTCCTGTACCTGATGCAACCTGCACAGGTCGCCAAAATAGCCACCAACCACCGAGCCAACACAGCCCAGCAGTTAGCCTCTCCCGGCCAGCAGCTGAAAGCCTTAGATTAGCCCACTCCTCACCCAGGGTCCAAAGCATTAATCACAAAAGATTCTCAAAACACAGGGGATCGGCTAGATGGCATTTCAGTGTGCGGGGGAGGGAAACCCGTAAGATCTATGCGCACTTCCGTGATCAACGCTTCGGTAAGAAGCTCGAGGTATCTGATAGGACAGCATTTCAATCGCCCAGACAAACCCCATGTACTGGATATGGAGAAGTGAGTTCAATTCAGGTCCTTGATCGCACTTCATCTGGTTTCTCTGACAAAAAGGACGTTACTGAACAAAAGCACAAGTCAAAACATACTACTGTACGGCGAAAAACGATTGTGGTCCTCAGCATTCTCGACCACAACAGAATTGACGTCTGTATGTGCGCTACCAAGGCTCAGTGTTCTTACCCTTTATTTAAAATTTCGAAAACAAAACTTTATCAGATCCTGAACGGGCTCTCATTCTGGCAATTACGGGACCCACAAGCATTTCGCATGAAGGTCTGTTTTGGGAGAATCCAGAACCTGCATCTGTACGTCATCACGGATTCAAGGACCTAGTTGACTATACTGGAGCGTAGATTTTGGGACTCCCGGCTAAAGACAGCTCCTCCATAAACCAACAGGCCCTGAGGGATGGTGGAGGCAGTTATCTTAAAATAAAACGCCCGTGGCAAGACTCAACCCTTCGACGCGCGTTTCGGGGTTTTTCTCGTCTATTATTCTCATGAGACTTTCATGGCTTAAGACTCATAGACAAATAAATCTTTTGTCACTCGACTCTCCGATTACGGTTGCATATTCCGAAGCATCTCTTCTTGCAGGTAGCTTGGCACCGGCTCAATCTCCATCGGTGGGTAGGCTGTGGCCGGAATGATTGGCATGTCCGGTGAAGTAGCCGAAGGCGTCACTTGCATCCCACTACCACTACTTGCCGGAATCATGGGCATGGTGGTTCCCGCCGGTACCGGCTGAATATCCATGGGGACACCCACCACAGGAGCTCTTGAGTCAGAGCTCCCTTCCGGAGAAGATGAAAAGGATGAAGCCGACGATGAAAAGTTTGCATCAGGCTCCCCATCCTGAGACAGAAATGGAGGGGCATCCAATTCCTCTTCCACTGGCTCCCCCTGACGTTCTGCACGGAAATCCGTTTCGCCCAATGCATTTGAAGAACCAACCTCTGATGGGTTCCTCGCCTCAGACACCGTTTCTGCTGGTGAAGCTTTTGGTGTCACATAGAGAAATTGTAAGTGTCCCGCCGCATTGACCGTAAAGGCGTAATCCCACTGCGCCAAAATTTTGGCCAAGGCAGGAAGTATCTTGTCCTGCTGCAAATCGACGGAAATGACTTTATTCAGTTCCTCAACGGGGGCCTCATATTTTATACCCAACTGTTTCTGTAATTGCTCCAATACCGTTCGCAAGGTCACCTGTGACAGATGACCTGTTAGCCGATCCCCCTCAACCTGTAGAGGGACCTCAGGGGTCAAAGCGAGTCCCCCTCCCCTGAAGACTACCAAAAGGAGTAAGGCCGCCAGAATCAGCCCATTTATCCATCTAGACAGTAATTTTTGACCGGATCTCATGGAACATCTCCTTTCCCAATCATACGGTTGAATCTAGCTCATCTCCATCTGGAGTAATCGAAAACCCTCCCCTCCAAACCTCAATCTATTTTTCATATTTTCGCATCACTCTCAATTAATCTCAATCTCCTGAGCAAGAGTTAAGAGTGCGAAAATTTTGAAACTCATATTGGAGAGATCCGTGAGGATTTCTCCGCATGCTGATCAAACGAGATAGGAGGATCACCGCCACAGGGTGATCTCAAGAAAACGGGAAAATACTTGTCACACAACTGGCAAAGGGCATGGAACAGTTTGGAAAGAATTGGGGCGGATCAACGGTGCATTCTGTTTTACTAGATAATCCCTTGGATCGAAAGCATGATCGTATTACTATTGAAATCAAAATTGTCGATGTTTGAGGTTCTCTTCTCGAAAATATAATCTAGACGAAATCCCAACCATTTAACCGTACGATATTCCGGCCCTATCCGCAAACGAAATCGATCATCCGTTCTATTGGTATCAAAATTATCGTTGGCGTAGTAAAAATTTCCACGCAGGGCAAATCGGTCCGTAAATGACTGTTTCCCATAAAGGTCAACGCCAATTCGCTTATACGTGGAAGTATTCTGAACCGCTGACTGATTAATTGTTGAAAAGGGGCGGAGACGAAAACTTAACCGAGACGTAGGGTTCCAATCCAAATTTCCTCGCATGTAAAAGAAGGTCCGCTGCGCGGATCCTAAGCTTAAACCCTTTGCAAGAAGAGCTTGACCACGGGCGGAGTTTTCATCGATAGCCGCATGGTCAAAATTTAAAACCTGGTACCCTACATTGAGTTCTCCCGATAACTGGCGGGTAGGGGCTATACTGAAGCCCGTATACGCCCCGTAACCGAAACTATTCTGCTGTGTATTCGTATTATAATCATTATTGACCATTCGAACGCCAATAAGGGCTCGAGTTGAGTGGGTTACACTTACAGATACACTGAGATTGGCACCAGCACGAGTCCGGTCCCGCGGGGCAGCCTGCCCATTGTTAGTGTAATTTAAATCATCAAAATACGTGCGAAGACGGATACCTGCCTTTTGCCCCGTGAATTCAATTTGGCCTAAAAACTGATTCACATTCCACTTGGTAATATCCTTTTGTTGAGTATCCACTTCCGATCCTCTCGGGTCAAACCCTTCTAAATGGCCTCCCTGTAAGTCTACTGCTAACCCACCAGGATAATTCAAGCTGACATGGCCAAGAGCATCTTGAGCCAGAGCATTATTGTCGGTAAATTTTTTGTAGAGAAATTGGGCAGCGCGGTAGTCAAGAAGAACGGAATGTTTACCTCCACCAAACGGCATGAACGCCTGAATCCCAGGGGCGATGGTCGTAAGAAAGTCACTTTTCGTATTTGTGTCTCTCTTAAACACATTGTCTGTAAACACTTCCGATACGCCTAAAAACGGATGGAGCTGAACTGGACCGGCTTTGAGACCATCCCCCATACCATTTCCTGCCAAATATTCACGAAAAAGCCCGTTCCGATTCTGAATAGGTCGGTGAGACCCAGTGAAGTAAAATAATCCCATATCAGAAAAGGATTGAGCCTCCACCCTGACCGGGGAAAAAACCTCACAAGCAACAAGACATGTTAGAAAAAGAACAAGACCCCATTTCCGCTCACGCATCGTGCAAAATGGGAAAAGACACAGCGCTCTTGTTTTTGGCCATACGCAATTATTCATCAAATAACCATACTCACTACTCAATTCACATATCCGGGTGGATTCAGAAGAGCAATCGAAAATAGGGGGCCTTTATCACTTTTAAATATGGTGCCCTCATCCCCTTGCTAAGTCAATTACAAAATGAGTGCTCCGATAAGGAACGGACCTTACCATAGGAACCGACAGAAGAAACAGTCATCGATTTTTGTATGAAAATATTTTCCTTCTAGGAGAATTTTTCTTGCGAAGGGATGATTACCAAAATTACAGGATAAAGTCGATCTAGGGTGGGGGGAACCAAGAATACCCTACGGCGTACAGTTAAATTCCGGGAAACCATGTCTGTCGAAGCCCAATAGGAGAAGATAAACGACGCTTGCGAAGCGGAACAAACTATTCCATGAATATTGGATTGGTGCAATCCGGCAGGGGATGCCGGATTTCCCGTAAAGTTACTTGGGGAGGGTTAGCAAAAATCCGACGAAGTGAGATTTGAAAAAATTGAAGAATACTTATGAGATTTCATGTGATCGTCTCCGTCCGATGATCCATCCTTATAAATAACGCCATATCGCCTGAGGAAAATTATTTTCAAATGCGACCTTTGCAGTACATCCTCGTTCTGCAAATTGCCCCGGAAGTAGGCGTCTTCATTATGACGGATCTCACCGTACAAGACCCAAGAGAATTCAGCTAACCACATTTCCGGGATGCGACCTGTCTACCAATACAAACTCCCAGTAAATATTTGTCGCAGATGACGATGTTAAATTTCAATAAACTTGGACATTCCTAGGAGGAGCAGGACGTGCCGCAACAATCGGCACAGTTACACTGACCTGGTTCGAATAGGGACTTTCGATTTTCCGATTCCGGTCGTATGCCTTGACCGCAATATAATACGTTTGACCGGGAATCAGGCTTGTTAAGGTATAGATGGCTTGGGATCCGACATCTTGAGTCTGGGAATAACTGCCGCTTGAGGTCCCGTAGGCTATGATAAATCCTCCATATTCAGCGGAAGGAGGATTCCAAGCTAGGGTGACTTCTCCCGCCAATGCATTGGAGTGGGAGAAGCAGAGAAAAATGACAATGGCCCATAATAAACTAAACGCGAATCGAGAAGAATGGGGACGGGGAACAC
>DOFS01000106.1:0-812 GCA_003523945.1 Nitrospiraceae bacterium
CTTTTTCAAATTCCCGGCGGATGGCTGGGCGATCGATGGGGACCTCGCCGGGTATTGACCTTCGCCGTCATCTGGTGGTCGATCTTCACAGCTTTGACGGCCGTTGCGCCCACACTCCCGCTGGCCAGCCTGATCGGGATCATGGGCTCCCTCATGGTCGTGCGATTCCTCATCGGCATCGGCGAAGCCGCGGCGCTGCCTAATTTCAATCGAGCCGTCGCGAATTGGCATCCCCCGAATGAACGAGGCTTAGGCATTGGCATCACTATCGGCGGGATCGGGGTGGGTTCGGCTCTCACGCCACCCATCACCGCCTGGATCATGGTCAATTATGGCTGGCAAATGGCATTTTATGTCGCTGGCGGACTGGGTATCGGCATCGCACTCTTGTGGTACTGGTACGCAACCGATCATCCCCGGCAACATGCCCATGTTAACAACGCCGAAGCCGAACTGATCGAAGGACAGGAATTCCTCCCCTCCCCTCCTGCTCCTTTGGAAGGACGATCCGGCAAGGCGTGGGGAATGGTCCATGATGTGTTCACTGAATTCGAAACACGAGAAGGACGGCCTCCAGCTTCACAGGCAAAAGGCAACGGAACCGGCGGGAAGAAGGTCATCCCCACTTTCTCCACCCCAATTCGGACGGGAAGGAAAAGCGAACCAGCATCCATTCACAAATCAAAGACGACCACCGTGCCCTGGAAAGCCATCCTCACCACCCCGACCGTCTGGTGGCTCACGCTCAGTTACACCTGTCTCGGCTACGTGGCCTATGTCTATATGTCCTGGTTCTATCTCTACCTCGTCAA
>DOFS01000106.1:1020-8175 GCA_003523945.1 Nitrospiraceae bacterium
TGACCGATCGTCTCACCGAAAAATACGGGGTCAATCGTGGCCGCGCGAGCGTGGGGGGAGCAGGAATGATTCTGGCCGCGCTCTTTATCATCATCGGCGCCAACATCGAAGCGCCCTATGTCGCCATCGGCTTCCTCTCGCTCGGCGCGGGTTGGCTCTACTTCACGGTCGGCCCGTTCTGGTCTTCAACCACCGACTTATCCAAACCCTACGCAGGTACGCTCTCGGGCCTCATGAACACCGGCGCCAACCTGGGCGGAACTCTTTCGCCAACACTGACGCCGTGGCTGGCAGACACCTTCGGCTGGTCAGTCTCACTCGGTATCGCCGCCGGAATCGCCCTACTCGGTGGATTGTGTTGGGCCTTCATCCAACCAGGACATGGGCTCAATCTCCCCAAGCCAGTCGATAGAGCGTAAACAATTCTGAACGGTTCACCATACAGACGGGCACCGAAATGATTCTATTATTTCCGGATCATGATAAACTGAGTCGCGGCCAAATAAATAAATAAGGCACGTAAACGAGGCCCTCCCGATTGCAGAGAAAATATACGGTGAACCCAAAGGTGGTTCAAATATTTAGAACAGAAGAGACCCACCGAATATTGACATCCTCCAAAAGGGTGCGGGGCCATTCATGTATACGAATACCTTTTATGGCCCGCATCATGTCCGTTGCACTCTATATTTTCCTCCTCTTTCCCGCTCTTGTTTGTGCCACGGATATTGAAGAGGTCAAAAAGGGCGTCGTCAAAATTACTTCACTCGTAAATGGGCAACCCAATGTCGGGACCGGATTTATTGTGAGGCTCGACAAGGACGCCGCCTATATCGTAACTGCCGCGCATGTGATTTCCGGAGATAGCAAGCCACAGGTGTGGTTCTTTCCTCTTCCTCATCAATCGTTTGGCTCACAGGTGTTAGGGATAGATGGAACCAATGAGAATGGGCTGGCCACGTTACGTGTTTCAGATAGCATTCCTGACGGACTGGCAGCGCTTCCGCTCGATCAGACCACCCAAGTATCAGGGGGAGAAACCATTACCTTCATCGGATTTCCACCCAATCTCGCTCCCTGGACAGTCTCGACCGGAAGTATCAGCGGGAGGAAAGGCCCACATCTGATGTTTCAAGCGTTAGTGGAGGAAGGTCATTCGGGTGGTCCCCTTCTGCTTGATGGCAAAGTGATCGGAGTGGTGACAGATGCTCAGGGACGTCTGGGGTATGCAGTCCCCACACCGGTCTTGGCCATCGCGTTGAAAGGATGGCACGTGGAACCATCGGGAAAGGACTCGTTATCACGAGAGATCTCAGGTGCAGACGGTGCGCCGATGGTTCGGATCCCTGCAGGGCAATTTGAAACGAACCTGGAATCACGTTCAGGAACCGGGAACATTTCCGAAGGGATTCGATATACCGTCTATGTCGAAAACTTCTTCATCGACAAATATGAAGTCACCATTGAACGGTATGAGAAATTTCTACAAGTCACCGGTCGAAAAGCCCCCGAATATTGGGATCACACCAAGATGCCTCAGGATGCCAATCGCCCTGTTGTCGGCGTGACATGGCCGGAGGCCAAAGCCTACTGCCATTGGGCTAAGAAGAGATTACCGACCGAAGATGAATGGGAGAAAAGTGCGCGAGGAAAAGACGGACGCATTTTTCCATGGGGCAATGAGCCACCGACGAGCCAATTCACGAATTTTGCCACATTTGGAGATTTTGAATTATCAAAACTATCTCCGGTCGGGACATTCGAAAAGGATAGAAGTCCCTATGGAGGGTACGACTTTGCCGGAAATGTGAGTGAATGGACGGCAGATACCTGGAATGAATCGCGGCATCCAGACGGTGATGCGGCAGGGACCGTTGCGGGTTCCCCAAAAGTTATACGAGGTGGAGCATGGAACGCAAAGGACGAATACCTGAGAGCGGCAATGCGCTCTTCTGCTTCACCAACCAACAGAGATTTAGGTCTCGGTTTCCGTTGCGCTCAAAATCCGGATTCGCTCCCATGAAAAAAGGTGAGGGCATGACGGAAGAAAGAATTGTCTAAAAATCGGCAAGCCAGTCGATGGATTGAACGAGCATCAACGGTTCTCTTTTCCCTGGATCATGGTAAGCTGAGTCGCTGCCCAAAAACTCAAAAGACAGGAAAGGCATCGGTGGGCTTCATGAAGCCCTTCACGGAAAGACGGTCAATCTTAAAGAGAAAGGAGGTACACCATGGGAGACAAAGGCGGAAAAAAAGACAAAGACAAAGCTCAAAAGCAGAAAGCCGACCAACAGAAGAAAAAAGATAAGAAGAAATAGGCGATACGCTTTCTTCGATGGAAGTCGTGGGCTTCGCCTAAGCGAAGCCCACAATTCCTGAAGCACTCCAACTCTGCTAGGGGAAACCATGAAAAGCACGCCTTGGCAAGAAATTCCACAGCCAATAATTTCGATGATTTATCCGCTCAATGAAACCGCCTTTGGCTAGACCCACCAGTCTGAACAACATAAATAGATTACCAGGGATATGAGTCTGGATTATCCACCTACTGAGCGCGTAATTTCACTAAGTCCTGGCCTGCCGGCTATTCCCGAACGCCTACTTCTGTGGCATGCTCAGGGCAAAGTCCTCTTCATCGCTGGTGCAGGAATCTCCCAACCCGCAAGCTTGCCCGATTTTCGAGGTCTCGTGCTTGATGTCTATGCGCAGCTTGATTCGCGCGTGCATGCCGTCATCTCCGACACTCCACGCACAGGCTACAATCAATGGAGCCCTGATTTATCTGCCTTGAATGATAAGCAAGCCGCAGAGGTCAAGAGATTTTTCAGCGGGGACTATGATGTCGTCTTGGGAATGCTTGAACGGCGAATGGACAGACAATCACACGGCAAGAGCCTTGTCAGGCAGGCAGTAGCCAGTAAACTACGCGTTCCCGGCATTCGGCCTACCCGAATTCATAAAGCATTGATGCGCCTCTCAGACCGGGGAGGAGTAGTGACGATCGTAACAACTAACTTTGACCTATTGCTGGAGGACGCAGCAAAAAAAATGCAAACCTATGCCCTAGGAGGAATTCCAAGGCCTGGGCCTAATGACGATTTTGCTGGAATTCTACATATCCATGGTGCATTGGACCGTAACCCAGCAAGAACATCAGATCTGATCTTGACTGATCAAGACTTCGGTGAATTCTATCTGCGACGGCGGGTCGTTCCAGATTTAATCTATGACGCAGCCCGGTTATTCAATCTCGTCCTCATCGGATATAGCGCAAACGATCCACCTATGAGATATCTATTGAATGCCGTCGCCGCAGATGGCACCCGCTTCAACGATCTTAAGGAGCGTTTTACCTTCGTAGGAAATAGCGGCGCTCCTGATCCCATCGGGTTAGAAGACTGGAAAGGACGAGGAATCACACCGATACATTATGATTCAACGAATGACCATTCGGCTCTTCTCGACACCTTGGAGCGATGGGCAGACTTATCGGCAATCAATGGCAAAAGGAACATCGTTGATGCCGAGGTAAAGCGCATTGTTCGAACAAACCGTGGTGCCGCGAGCGATGCTGACCGTGATCTTTTCGATCATTTGATTCGCCGTAGTGACATTAATGAACGTGCCCGACTGTCTGCTCTGGCATCCAAGCAGAAAGCAGACCTCGGTTGGCTGGACGCCGTCACCCAGATTGTTAAAGAGAATGATGGGAATCGTCGCGGATGAGGCTGCATTGGAGAAATCTCAATGAAGCAGACCAAATGGTATATCGAACCACGATGGCGTTCTTGATGGGTCGCCTGCAAGAACGGACAACGGTTGATTGGGCAATTCGGCTAAAAGAGAACGACGCAGTTAAACGTTTGGCACTGCTTGATCTCATTAACAGTCCAGGTAGCCACACTCTCACTGAACCCTGGGGTTCCGCATGGCGCTTAATTGAAGAAAGTTGGAATAATCCGGTAATAGACGACCAAGGTCTCACCGGGATATACAATGCGAAGCGCCGATTACATGTTGGAGATAGATCGGGTTCTCTTGTCACAGCCATCGTTGACTGTGTGGGACCAAAACTCAAGATCGAGCCGTTTTCAGATCTAAATATCCATTTCCAGAAACCACCCAGGCGACCGAAAAAAGTCGAGGACCTTTTCCCTACAAGTTTGACAAGTGGGAAGCTCGTTGACCTAGACTTACTGAATCTAGACAAATTAAACGACAGCTTCTTTCTTTTTTCTCTTGCACATGGCCTAGAAACAGCTGTTACCAGTGGGTTGAATATCGCTCATCGAATCGGTTGGAATGAGGATCGGCAAATCGGACAACTTCATCGCGTTTATTACGTCAAGACTGCCGATCTTGCTGATGGCATGGATGAACCCGATAAATTTCATCGTGGCCTTGCTCCATCTGTAAAATTGCTGCATACAGTAGTCTCACAGCTTGTCGATATCGACATTTCCAAGGCGATTGAATTTGTCCACCGATGGAAATTGTCCGACTCCCCAGTCCACTTACGACTTTGGGCTGCACTATCACGAGATCCACGAGTTACATCTGCAAGTGAAGCTAGCAAAATACTGCTATCGTTGGATAATCGGCGCTTCTGGGACCTTTACGACTTCCCAGAAATCGCCGAACTACGAGCGATGCGCTTTAGCGAATTTGACCTTCAGGTTCAAAGGATGCTTACAGCCCGAATTCGCAAACTCCCGCCCCGCAATTTTTGGCCCAGAAAAGTCGATGCAAATAAAATTAAGGTTGTCCGGCATAACTGGGCACTTCGTGAGATGCGGCGCATTGGAATTAGCGGAGCCACCCTGCCAAACCGTGACCAGGATTGGCTGCAAACGAAGACCCAGGAGTTCCCAGCATTAGCTCCGATGACGAGACTAGACGAAGGTTTTCGTAGCTCTCCTAAGGGCCATTTGATCCCACCCAATCCAGACAATCGATACGACCTGCTGGCAGGTGAGGAACGATTAAAAGCTCTGGAAGCCTCGTTTTCGTCTGAACGTGGCGGATGGGAGGATGATCCTGCAAGGCGAGCAAGGGATTGGATCAGACAGCAGGAAAATTCCTTGGTGATTATTGATGACTTTGAATCCACTTCGAATGGCGCTAGCTTCGGAAGGGTCTGGGAACGGTTTGGCTGGGAACATTCAACCGAGGAAAGACAGGGAGGTAAAGCGTCACAGCGCGATCTGCAGTCCGAGTGCACGCGCGTTTTGTCGCTTATCTCGAAGCTGCCGGAAGCAACGCTCCGACAGGCTATCAATGGCCTCTCTCACTGGCTCTCAACTTGGGAGACCCAGATTATCCATCTACCTGAAGGACTCTCTGCCTGGTTTAAAATTTGGCCAATTGCTGTTGAGGCAACAAATGCAGAACAACCAGTTTCAGAACATTTTGACCTCAACGTCCTCGATTATTCTACAGATGACCACCAATCCACATACATCGATACTCTAAACACACCCGCTGGGAAACTTGTCGGAGTTTTTTTGGCCGCCTGCCCTACTCTTCAAGAAAACGTTAAGCCATTCGATAATGACGATGTGCTTCGTATGATGCGGGATGCGATTATTTCCACTACCGGTCGGTCGGGATTGATTGCTATGCATCGGCTCATCGAAGAATTTCCCTATTTCCTAGCCGCAGCGCCGGAATGGACTCAGGAGAATCTCATCATTCCCCTAAACGCCGCCGATTCGGGGACCAAAGCTCTTTGGTGCGCAATTGGACGAAGAACTCATTTTTCAAATGTCCTCAAAATTATCGGCGACCAAATGGCAGACCGAGCCACCGATCAGCGGCTTGACCGAGACACTCGCCATTCTCTTGCCTTCAGTCTCATCATTGAATGTCTCCATGCATTTAGGGAACAACGACAGCCATCGGTCCCGAATGCACGGGTCCAACAGATGATCAGGTCGCTCGATGATGAGGCTCGTGCAAATGGAGCGGAAGCGATCCAAAGATTTGTCCAGGACCTCTCTTCGCCAAGCGAGGGAAGGGCGTCTCCGCCATCACCGGAGGAACTTTTCCGATCCGCCGCTGTGCCCTTTCTTCAAAAGGTCTGGCCGCAAGAGCGTTCGCTCGCAACACCTGGCGTCAGCCGAGCCCTTGCCAATCTTCCTGCTTCCGCAAAAGAGGCATTCGCGGATGCCGTGGATGCCATCGAAAGCTTTCTTGTCCCATTCGAATGTTGGTCTATGTTTGAATACGGGCTTTACAGTGGACAAGACAGCAATCCGAATCTTTTGATTATTAACAATCATGAAAAAGCGGTTGCCTTATTGCGACTTCTTGGGTTAACGGTCGGAACAGCGGAGGGGTCTGTGATCCCCTATGATTTAACTGATGCCCTTAACCACATTCGCATGGTCTCGCCAAAACTAGAGAAAGACCAAGTATTTCGTCGTCTGGCAACCGCGGCCCGCCGTTTATAATAAATCTATGCCTCATTTCGCTATAAATGTGCCATTGCAGAATAGGAAGCAGGATGCAGCGCTATAAAATTCTTCACCGGACGTATTATAATTTTTCGGGTGCGGTGACACTCGGGCCGCATCACTTACGCCTGCGGCCGAGGGAAGACTATGACCTGCACATAGAATCTCTAGACCTGAAAATCACCCCGCCTGCAACCCTGCTCTGGCACCGGGATGTGGAGGGCAATTCGGTGGCCACGGCCACCTTCGACGTGCCCGTGAACCAGCTTATCATTGAAAGCGAAGTCATCATTCAGCAATTCAATGAGGCTCCACTCGACTTTCTCGTTGCCGACTACGCTGTCGCGTACCCGTTTACCTATCAACCCGATGACCGGATCATGCTGTTACCCTACATGGCTTTTCCTGAGCCAAAAACCAAAGATCGACTAACTGAATGGATAGCAACATTCTGGCAACCGGAAGAACCGATTCAGACGTACACACTCCTACAGCGCCTTGGCACCCACATCAACCAAACCCTATCCTATCGAGTGCGGGAAGAACCTGGCGTTCAAACGGTGGGGCAAACACTGGAATACGGCACCGGCTCATGCCGTGACTTTGCGTTACTTTTTATGGAAGCTGCACGGTGCTTGGGTCTTGCTTCGCGCTTTGTCAGCGGGTATCTTCACGCCCCACCATCAGCAACCGATTATGG
>DOFS01000032.1:0-1197 GCA_003523945.1 Nitrospiraceae bacterium
CGCCCCTCCTGATCAAGCTGCGCCTCAATCCAATCACCGACATGAGCCGGTCGATCAATTCGCGTATTTTCATCAAAAGGCAATCGGGCCTCAATCTGATCGTTGATATGCACGACATACGCTGCCCCTTCAATCTGAAACACCTGCCCCTCCACTACTCGCAACGATCCATAGGGAGACAAGGCTTCTTCTTGAATCTGCATGAAACCTTTGGTCCCTTCAACAATGCCAAATCCAATATCCGCCTGACGCAAGTCCCCAGGTTCCTGTGTTCCCCCGCAACCCACCAAACCCATGAGAACAAAGATCCTGCCCAACCAACTTGGATACGTGAATGCCATGGACAGCCCTCCCTCCTTGCATGCCCTTCAGATGACTGATGAACATCACTCCGAGAATGCATCCTAACACACTCATTCAGGCTGTCCATGAACGTGGATTCATTTCACACCATCTTGTGCCAGACACGTTGCTTCCTCTGGCCCAATCCCTCACTGGTGGCAGCAACACATCTTTCCAATTCCAGCATAAAAATTGACCTTACCGGAAAATTCTTTTACCCTTGCCGCAGAAATGTGGACAACTTGATGCATCGACATTCGTCGATCCGTCCAACAAGGTCATTCACAGGGGTGGACGCGTTCATCCTGCCTTTACGATAGACCTCTTTATCTACGACATCTCCATCGTCAACCCTTTAACTCGAATCAGGAACTATCGATTTATGCTCCAAGATTTTTGGCAAGAATTTCTTATCGTATGGCACATCGGCATTTTGAATACCAGCTTGGGTGACATTTTCTTAGCCTTAAGCATCTTTGTGATGTTCCTGTTTGCCAGACGAATTGTGTTTCGCTTTCTGTCACATGTCTTCAAAAAGCTCGCGACACGAACTCAAACGGATACGGATGCCCGAATCCTGGACGCCATTGAGCGCCCCCTTGAATTTACCTTTGTGATTATCGGACTCTATATTTCAGGACAGGTCGTGTCCTTGTCTCCCCCGTTAAATGCGGTCTTTGGACAAATCATCAGATCTTTGATTGCCTTCACAATTTTCTGGTCTATTTTTCGAATACTTGATCCGCTTTCCATCCTGCTAGATCGGTTCATCACGTTCTTCGGCAACCAAACCATGCATGAAACCATCAAAGGCTTTTTCCTCAAAGTTTCAAAATTCATCGTGGTCTGCTTAGG
>DOFS01000032.1:1416-10842 GCA_003523945.1 Nitrospiraceae bacterium
AATATGTTTGCCGGACTCACAATTTTCATGGATCGGGTTTTTGAAAAAGGTAATTGGATTAAAACGCCTGATGTGGAAGGCACGGTAGAGGATATCGGATTTCGTGCGACAAAGGTCCGTCAATTTGATAAGGCTCTGGTTACCATCCCTAATTCCAAATTGGCCAATGAAGCATTAATCAATTACTCCCGCATGACGAACCGGAGAATTTATTGGAAGATCGGGATCGAGTATCGTTCGACTCATGATCAAATTCGGAACATCATCCAGGGCATTTCGACCTATATTTACGAATGTGGGGAGTTTGAAACCAATCCGGAAAAGACCAAAACCTTCATTTTTCTGGATTCATTCGGCAACTCGAGCATTGACATTATGCTGTATTGTTTTACGAAGACCATTGTGTGGGGTGAGTGGTTGGAAACCAAAGAACGCTTGGCATACAAAATCAAAGAAATCGTCGAGGGCGAGAAGGCCAGCTTTGCGTTTCCCTCGCGTTCGCTCTATGTCGAAAATCTTCCACTCGGACAGCCTGAAGCCTTCCCTCTTCAGCCTTCCGACAAGCGTGCATCCTCACAGATGTCGAGAGATGCCATCTCCGATCGCCCCAGACCTGAATAGAGGGGTTGCGGTCATGATTAAACGCGATGTCCAGTGAGCCCCCTGTCTTGAATAAAACGGGTCGAAGGATAGCTCGTGAGGGTTCAACCGACCACCGGTGCCTGATCATTTTTCCTGTCTTCACTTATTCTTGTCAGGTATGAAAAAAACTAGTCGTTATTTTGATACTCCTGATATTTCATAAATGTACCGGTCCATCCCACTGAACACATCCTTCCATCCCCTTGGCAGGAGGACTAAGCCATAACCTTTCCCGTTTGGGTGCATACTCCCAAGATCGATTTATTCGAAAACATCTGGGGCTGCTCACGGTGGCAGTGAGCTTATGCCTTTTGGCCATCATGATGGCCAAAAGGTGCGTGAAACGACCCAACTTGGAACCCACACCCGGTATATCCTCACTGACTCTTGTGATTGAACATCGTCAACAATGTTCTTGTCCTTCCTTGATGATTGTCCACCGACAAGACACTCGATCGTTCCAAGAATTTCCCTCAACACCATGACCGCAGCAGCCCGAAGTTGGATGCCGCACGAGCAACACCACCGGGAAAAGCGAAATCGTTTAAGGCGTCAGCTTTCCTATCAACCTTATCATTGTCCCGATTTCTCACCCCACCCTTTACACGTCGTGTAAAAATCTCACCCCCTCTTCTTACTGGCTCATTCCCCATTCAGCCAATGCACCTTCTCACCTTTGGAGACCGCTTGGCTTGAAATCCCGGCCTTGGCCGTCTTTCACCGTCTCGCTCGAATGCCATCGAGGACGTCCTTTCTGATGCCAAGACACACTTCCTGCCCGATTTTGACTATTTTCGATTATGTCTGAAAATCGGAGATTGCCGCAGGGAAAATTCGAAAAAAATGGGTTCTCATAATCATACATAAATAATTATGGCTTGAATCTGAAAATCCTGGGTAGAAGGTCAAAGAGACTCAAGAGATTCATTTGTCGGTGCGGGAAACATTTATCTCTCCGGTCGAAGGGTAGATGTTATTCAACACTCTTGCTAACCTTTTCAGGACATTCTTCAGGATGCCAACATTATTTTCTTCATCTTCTCATCATCATCCATTTTCCTTTTTTATTTAAGGAGGGTCGGACAATGAAAAATGTGATTTTGATTACAATGGTTTCCTTATTGGTTTTCGGTGGTTTTGTTATGGGGCTTTCTGGACCAGTTCTGGCAGGCACTGATCCACACTTATCAGCCGAACAATTAATGAAAAAAATAACAGCGCCAGGCGTGGAATTTATTTTCATCGTAAGCTCCGGCCACATGATCGAAATTGTCCCACCTCCAGGAATTACTTTTAGGAAACCCAAAACCGGCCCGGATTCGCCCCCTGTGCCACAAACTGATCCGCCCCCCACTCCGGGCACCGGGAAACATGGTCAACTTCCAGAAGTTTTACAATATGAAGTCCCAGCGGGGGATTTCAAGATGAGTACCATTACATTGTATGGGGAGGATACCTGTGTTGTTTGGAACGGGCAGGTCTACTGTGTGCCGTAAACATCGATGCTTCAAGGAATGAGTACGGCCGCCACTGTAAAGGTAGACTGGCGGGAAAAGATTTCCGGTGACGACGAGGTTGAGGTGGTGGCCGCTCAACCTCCGCGTGAAGAAGAGAAAAGCCCGGACGTCGCAAGAGGCGAGCAATCAGGTGACAGGGACGACTGAAGAGAAAGAAAGGATTCGAGGTATTTGATGTTCAACCGAGGCAAAACACATTACGATTACTTTCCCTGAACTTCCACGGTCATATTTGAGGAGGACCTGATATGGTGCTCCGTCAAGAGAGTGTTGAAAGAATTTGTGTGAAGGATGGAAGAAGAACACTTTCCAAAAAGAAGTCCCGTCATTGGAAGGGAAATGCCCTCATCAAGGAAAGAGCATGGGGCTGCCTCAAGGGGGCTTTCCTTTTCGTCGCCATAAGTGTTGGCGGAGGTCTGGTCAATGCGGCGCTCGCGTTTGCCACACCATGTGAGGAATGGGTGGCGAAGCTCGTGTCGGTCGAGGGGATGATCGAGACCCGTTCAGTTGGTGAAGCAAGCTGGGAAAAGAGTGAGACAGGTGACACCTATTGCCTCGGCGATACGGTTCGCGTCCCGCAATGGCGGGCGGCGCTGGTCCTCAAGAATGAAACCGTCATCCGCCTGGATGCAGGCTCTGAACTCACTTTCACCGAGTTTAAGGAGGAAAAGCCGTCATGGATCGAGCTTCTCAAAGGCATGGTGCATTTCTTAAGCCGCACCCCCCAGCGCCTGACAATCACCACTCCCTTCGTCAACGGGACAGTAGAAGGAACCGAATTTCTCATCCGCGTGAAAGAAAATGAGGCCCAACTCTGGGTGTCTGAAGGTCGCGTCCTGTTGGATAACGAACTCGGCATGTTGCCGGTTGTCGGCGGCCAATCGGCCGTGACGCACAAGGGAGAGGCCCCTCAACGGGTGATTGTGGTCCGTCCACGGGATGCGGTGCAATGGGCCCTTTATTATCCACCCTTGTTCGACTATCGTGCGGCACAGCTGTCGGGGCCTGATGCGCCCACCCTTCTCAAGGCGACACAACGCTATGAGGAGGGAGAAGTGTCGGAGGCCTTGTCCCAACTCGATACTGTTCCACCCGCCCGGCGTGATGTCCAGTATTTCAACTTGCGGGCCAGCATGCTCCTCTCCATCGGACGCGTCGATCAAGCGCAGGCCGATATTGCCGAAGCGCTCAACCGCGATACCGACAATGGCGTGGCCCTTGCCCTATCGAGCGTGATGGCCCTCGTGAATAATGACACTCAGGAAGCCCTCCGGCTGGCACATCAGGCCGTTGAACGGGCACCGGATTCGTCAATACCGCATGTCGCCTTATCCTATGCGCAACAGGCTACGTTCCAGATCGTTGATGCGTCGGCGAGCGCTCAAGAGGCGACCCGTTTGGCACCTGAAGACGCGTTGGCCCGAGCCCGTATGGCTGAACTGTGGCTCGCCCTTGGCTATTCAGGCTATGCAGGGCGAGCAATAGAGGCGGCCGAGCAGGCCGTCGAACTCAATGCCAAACTCAGTCGTTCCCACACGATCCTGGGGTTTGCCCACCTCGGTACCCTTGAGATTGAAAAAGCCGCAACCGACTTCCAGCGCGCCCTTGCGCTCGATCAGGCTGATCCGCTCCCACGGCTGGGTCTCGGGTTAGCCAAAATCAGGCACAACGACCTGGAGGCCGGGCGGCGGGAGATTGAAACGGCTACGGCCCTTGATCCCAACAATTCCATTCTTCGCAGCTACCTGGGAAAAAGTTATTTCGAAGAAAAACGGGATGGGTTGGCCGAAACGCAGTATGACATGGCGAAGGAGTTGGACCCTCATGATCCGACGCCCTGGTTCTATGACGCCATACGAAAACAGTTGCACAATCAGCCCATAGACGCTTTTCATGATCTTCAAGAATCCATCCGGTTGAATGACAATCGGGCCGTCTATCGGGGACGACTCTTATTGGACGAGGACGTGGCGGCCCGTGGAGCCACAGTGGGTCGCATTTTCGACAATCTGGGTTTTGAACAGCGGGGGAGGGTGGAGGGCTGGTATTCCCTCTCTCGTGATCCCGCCTCGCCAATGGCCCATCGCCTCTTGTCGGACATGTATAGCGTCTTGCCCCGTTTTCAGATCTCCAGGGTCAGCGAATTGTTGCAGACGCAACTGTTACAGCCCTTGAACACCAATAACCTCCAACCCCAGCTGCCCTTCAGCAATTTGCAAATATTTGAGGGAGCAGGGCCATCCACCTTCTCTCTTAATGAATTCAATCCGATGTTCATGCGAGAAGGCCACCCACGCCTGCTGGTCAACACTATTGGCGGAAACAACGAAACGTATGGGGGTAGTGTGGTGGGGTCGATTTTGCATGGACCCATGTCCTTGAGTGGCGGAGCCTTTCGATATTGGAGCGAACCGGATTTCCGGGACAACTTCGACGTCCAACATACGGCCTACAACGTCTTTGCGCAGGTGGCGTTTCTTCCCCAACTGAACGTTCAGGCCGAGTATCGGTACCGGAAATCGGAGTTTGGTGACCTGGTTCTTAATTTCGACCCGAAAAACTTTAATGCCACTGAAAATAACACAATTGATGAAAACATTGCCCGGGTAGGGGTTCGCTTTACCCCCGGCCCGCATTCGGACATCATTGGATCCTATATTTATAGTCAACGCGAGCAGAGTACCTTCGTTCCTGGGCCGCCGAGCATCTTTGGGACCGCCGAGGCTAAGGCCAATCAGGTCGAGGGCCAGTATCTGTTTCGGAGTGAAATCGTAAATGCCCAGATCGGCGGGGGGTACACGCATGTTGATAACAACAATGATATTAAGGCACAGGGTACGCCGATTCCTTTACCTCCCTTCTGCTTTCCTTTTTCACCAATTTATTCACCGCCTTCTTGCTTATTTCAGGATAAGGCACGGCCCAAGACAAAAAATGCCAACGGGTATGTCTATGTCAATGTCCATTGGCCACCACAAATAACCTGGACTGGAGGGTTCGCGTACGAGTCCATCAATGACCAATCGATAGCTGGGGATTCGAATAAGTATGACCGGGTCCTGCCCAAAGCCGGCATGCAGTGGAACCTGACGGACTGGGCACGGCTGCGATTATCCTATGTCCAAACGGTAAAGCGCCCCTTGGTAGCCAACCAAACGATTGAACCCACACAGGTCGCCGGGTTCAATCAATTATTTGATGATGCCAACGGGACCATAGCCGAGCAGGAGGGGGTCGCTCTCGATCTCACGTTGACAGATGACCTGTATGCCGGCTTCCAACTCGCCCATCGGGAACTAAAGTGGCCAGTGACCAATACCACGGGGTTTGCCTTCTATGACCGGCGTGAGGATCGTGCATTGGGTTATGTCTATTGGGCTCCCCATCCCCAGTTGGCCTTCAAGGTAGAGGGAACGTATGAACGGTTCAAGCGAACGGCCTCCGATCCGACGTCCACGTCTGGTGGCCAACCCATTGAGCAAGCCACGGTGGCCGTGCCGCTCAGCGCACGGTTTTTCCATCCGTCCGGATTCTTCGCTGGAGTCGGGGGAAGTTTTGTCTGGCAAAAAGTTGATCTCTTACCGGATGCCCCTTTCGATGATGGCACGGACAAATTTTTCCTGGTGGATGCCAATGTCGGGTACAGGCTCCCCAAACGTTTTGGAATCTTCAGTCTGGAAGTCCGCAACCTGTTTGATACCTCCTTCCATTATCAAGACCTCAATGCGCAAACGGCTGGAGACCCCGTGGCCTCAGCCTTTTTGCCCACACGGATGGTCTTTGCCCGGTTAACGTTGAGTTTTTAAGAGGACGTTCATAACTCATTCGATGGGGGATAGTGCCTTTTGAAATGAATTTCCATGGGCCTGAACAGCTCAGGGTATCAAATGCCAAATTCATTTTCTTTTTGTGAAGAGGTCACACCTCAAGTACTCAACCGGTATTCAGAAGGGTCATTTGATTCCTTCATGAACCAAAACGGAAACGTACAATCTCCCCAAAAAAAATTCATCATGGCCGTTTCTCATTCGGGATATCACCGGTACCGAAACCCTACGTTGGGGGCCGATGTCCTTGTGTCTTTTCGCATTCTTCCTTGTGTAAGCATACGTCTTACCCGTTTTTTGGAAAACCCTGGTTCAACAACGAAACGAGGACCTGCTCACTTATAACCTTCACATGCATCCCGAGAACCTCCAAAAATCCGTTTCGAAATTTAATAGTTGGATGATTGGTTGCCTAATCATCAGTCTGACAGGCGTGGTGATGGATCTCTTCCATGTTGGATTTTATATCGAGGAAGAACTGGGATTACATTGGTTATTTCAGATACGCGGAATTCGCACCCCTCCTGAAGACGTAGTCGTGGTCTCCACCGATCGGCAGTCCGCTTATGAGTTAGGTCTCCCCCAGGAACCCTACAAATGGCCCCGATCCCTGCATGGCCGGTTGGTCAGCCGTTTGACGAAGCAAGGGGCGAAGGTCATTGTATTCGACCTATTTTTCAAAGACATCGGATCACAGGAAGAGAATGCCGCTTTTGCCGAGGCGATGCGTGACGCAGGCAATGTCATTCTGTTCGAAAAAATAACCACGACCGGTTCCCGGACACAGCCCGTTCGAGGCTCGATTCGAATTCCTCCAACACCCCAATTGGCTCAAGCGGCCACCGGCCTTGCCTCTCATCCCCTTCCAACTAGTTCGCTTCGAGTGAATCAGTTCTGGCTTTTCGATCCGAACAATCCGTACCGGGCCACCCTACCTTTTTTAGCACTCCAATTGAATTCCCTTCAACTGTATGAGGAATTTCTTGAACTGCTTCGGGAGATAGTTCCGATCGAAGTGGCGTCGTTGCCACAGCGCTCACAGGATATTCACGGGCCTGATGGCATTCAACATTTGGTCAAGGCCCTGCGCACCATTTTTACAAGTCATCCGACCCTCGGGGAGAGGCTTCTTGGGAAACTCCCAATCCCGCGCTCCGACCAGCAAAAAAACAATCACCGATTATTAGCATCGCTGATTCGTGCCTATAACCAAGGAGACAGTCAGTTCCTAGACTTTTATGGCCCCCCCAGAACGGTGTTCACGGTTCCCTATTTTTGTGTGCTTATTCCGTGTTCCTCTCAGCAGTTGGGCGGACCTTTGCCCGTTGACTTCTCCGGCAAGGTGGTCTTTGTGGGTCTATCCGAGACCACACAAAGCGAACAGCAGGACCGGTTTCCAACCGTGTTTACCTCAACAGACGGGCTTGATCTGAGCGGTGTGGAAATTGCCGCGACAGCGTTTGCCAATCTTCTTGAGAGACATCATGTGACTGCACTCCCCCTCTACCTCCACATGTCCGTGTTGATGGTATGGGGGATTCTGGTGGGGACAGCATGTTTTCTGGTTTCAACCACACGCTTGCAACATCAAAGTGGCTTGCTCATTGCCGCACTTTCAGGTCTCGGAGTAGGACTCGGCATGGTGTATTTTGGTGTCGTCGTGTGGGTGTTTATCACACATGCACTATGGTTGCCGCTTGTGGTTCCCTTGCTGGTTCAACTTCCCGTGGGTTTGTTTACGGCATTATTCGGAAATTTTCACGAGGTCAACCGGCAACGGCTGATTACTGAAAAAGCGTTGGCGGATTATGTGCCGGCTCCGGTCATCAAACCCCTCGCCCGAAAGATTGCCGAAATTCGAAGTCAAGGCCAGGTTGTCCATGGCCTGTGCCTTTTCACAGACGCCGAAGGATATACAAAAGTTTCGGAAGCCCTGGAAAAGAACCCTGATAAATTACAGGTCCTGATGAATCAATATTTTGAAGCGGTTTGTGCACCAGTAAAGACACAAAAGGGGATAGTCTCCGGTATTACGGGGGATTCGGTCCTAGCCATTTGGCCTGCAGGAATGCTGACTTTGGAACTGCGCACCACTGTGTGCATGGCCGCGCTCGATCTTATATCCAGTGTGGCCCGATTTAACAGGTCCGAACCTGAATTTCCCCTCCCCACCAGAGTGGGAATAAGCGGTGGGCCAATGTTTACGGGAACCGTTGGGGCAGGGGAGTTTTACACCTATACTCCCGTGGGCGATATCGTCAACACCGCCTCCCGGATTGAAAACCTCAATAAAAAGCTGGGCACTCGGCTCCTGGCTACTCAACTCGTCGCAAAAGACTTACCTGATATCTTCACCCGAAAGGTAGGGAGTTTTCAATTAATTGGGAAAACCAGGCCGGTGGTGGTTTATGAACTTCTGGGTCGGGAATCCGAAGTGGATGAGATTTGCCGGAAAGCAATTCAAAAATTTTTACACGGAGTAGGATGTTTTTATACCCGGCGCTGGGACCAAGCCGAGGAATCGTTTCGAACATGCTTGCAACTTCGGGGGAGAGATGGGCCCAGTCATTTTTACTTGAGCCTATGCAGTCATTATCGAAACCATCCTCCGTCCCCGGATTGGCAGGGAACGATCATCTTGACTACGAAGTAACCACACTCTTGAACCCACATGATTTTCCGTCAACCCTCCAGCCCGCGATCTATTGGCGACCGCTGATACGTTCAAAAATGCAAATGCAGTATCAACGGGCATTAGGAGCCTACCCATGGGCCATACCAGGCCAATAGTTTCATCCTTCGGCCGGAATGGGCACAGCTAAAAGGACTCCATGACCTCTCAATCCATTGCTTTTGGTCAGGAGAAGGAACATTTCCTCTTTTTATTATTCAATTGATTAAGCTAGAATATTTCCATAATGGAGGCGGAGAGCTAGAGACATTAAAAATGTTCTTGACCATACTTGGTGGGATACCCATTCGAGTTTTCAACCTCACAACCTAAGGAGATGCATTATGGCGGAAACAACTGCAGCAATGTTTGGCGGACACAAAACCAACGGCCTGGTTCTGGTCGTGGACGATGAGCCCGATGTCCGAAAAGTTGTACGGATGACTCTCGAAAAGGCCGGATATGATGTCATTGAGGCTGAGGATGGGGAAAAGGCAATTCAGGAAGTGCAGAAAGGCGAAAACCCCTTAATGTTGGACGTCATCATTTCCGATATTCGCATGCCGAAAATCAACGGCGTGGAAGCCATTAACTACTTTCAGCAACAATACCCGCGCGTTCCACTCATCGTACTCACGGGATTCCCGGACATGGAAATGGCCACGGGGTTTCTGAAGCAAGGGATCGTGGATTATCTCGTCAAACCGGTTGAAAAGGAAAAATTAATTAAATCCGTGGCCACTGCCATGGAAAAACGAGATCTCAATCG
>DOFS01000398.1:0-2402 GCA_003523945.1 Nitrospiraceae bacterium
GATATCAGCTGGGCGCCGATTCCCCTGAAAAATATTTCACCATGGGCCTCCTGTCGGTCCTAGAAACCTTGTACGGATCCCCTATGGAAAAGCTTGTCCGTAACCTCCCCCTCCCGGACGACCTTCTTGAAGCCTTAACTCTGGAAAAGGGAACAATGGGAATGGCGTTGAGCAGCGTGAAAGCCTACGAGAGAGGCGAATGGTTGCAGCTCAAACAGCTCCAATTGACCCCTCGCACGATTCGAGACTTCTATGTGGAGGCCATTGATTGGGCCAACCACTTTTCTCCCATGATTGATGAGCCTGCTTGACACTCCTACCAGACTGTCCATCTGCCAGGCCCTCGTTGACTTCCTTTGTTCCTGGCTATGCCATTTTTTTCATCCCTCCAACTTAGCTAGACCTCTTCGAGAGAGTAGGCATGACTACCCTTACGTGTTAGAATGAAATATCCCTGATGTGTGCCATTCGCTACTCAGGGCCACCTCAGTCCACTCACACAGTCACTTTATTTTCCAGGACGCTCATGACATTCATTCCCGCTTCAGAAATCACTCCCGCCGCTTCTTCATCCAATGCTTCACGCAGAGGCAAGCTCCCTTCCTGGTTCAAAGTCCGCTTCCGGTCCGGACCCCATTATCAGGAAATCCGTCAACTGATGGATACACATCGCCTTCATACCATTTGTGAAGAAGCACGATGTCCGAATATATGGGAATGTTGGAATAACCGGACGGCCACATTCCTCATCCTTGGAGATATTTGCACCAGGCGGTGCCATTACTGTTCGGTAACTACAGGACGCCCGTCCCCGGTGGACGGAGAAGAACCCCAGCGGGTAGCCAATGCCGTCAAACTCCTAAAACTCAGGCATGCGGTGGTCACCTCGGTCAACCGGGACGATCTTCCGGATGGCGGGGCCACTCTCTTCGCGGAGACGATTCACCAAATCCGACATGAAAACCCAACGTGCACCATCGAGGTGTTGATCCCCGATTTTCAGGGAGCACAGAGTGATCTGGAAATAGTCATGCGGGCTAAACCGGACATCTTAAACCACAATATCGAAACCGTCCCTCGCCTCTTTCCCTCAGTGCGTCCACAGGGAAAATACCGGCGATCGCTTCAGGTCCTTCATTGGGCCAAAGCGCTGGGAGGGCGAACCAAGTCCGGTCTGATGGCAGGCCTAGGCGAATCAAACGAAGAGATTCGACAGGTCATGCGCGATCTTCGCGAGAAAGAATGTGACATTCTGACGATCGGCCAATACCTTCAGCCGACCCTCCAGCATGCCCCCGTTTCCCGATACTACACTCCAGAGGAATTTGAGCAGTTCAAACAGGAGGGATTGGCCTTAGGGTTTCAACATGTGGAATCCGGCCCGATGGTTCGAAGTTCTTACCACGCAGAGGAGCAGACACACGGACAGACCTGTGTCTAGCACCCATTCTCTTATTTATCCCAACCCACCCGATCGGCGGAGGCCGTAGGCTTTGAATCAGACTGGCTGGGGTATATTTAATAAGGAATCTTGCTTATCTAATTGTGGTAAAGAGGATGTCTGTTTCTGGGCGAGAGAATCCAAGTACACATGCTCACAGAGATTCCGCAGAGTGACAAAATCAAAAGGCGTATATTCTTGGCAACACGTTTTACATTTCATCATTGGCCTTCTCTCCAATAATTTGTTAACATGCACCCTTACGATTAAAAGTAGCGGAGCGACGAACACTTCGAACCACACACCGTATCTCCCCCAAGTGACAAAGTGAATAATTCTGAAATGTTCGCCACTCCCGCATTCATGGCATCGTGAAAATCTTTCCTTACTTTAAAGTCCTCCCCGATGTCCGTGTTTCATAAAAATAGTCCTTAAAAAAACACTCAGAGCAAGGCAGCGAGTCCGCTTCTGCTAATTATCTGATGATTAGCGCATGTCCATCCTGGGCTGATACCAGAGCATGAACGGATTGTCCGGGCTCTTTTTGCCCATTCGGGAATGCCGTATCTTTCCCAACCTGAATCTTAATCTGTTTTTCCGCTGACGGCCCTTCAATGATAAACATATTCCCCTGGATGGCCTGAAGGGTCCCTTCCACATTCACATACCGTGCAGTAGAGCTTGGCGAGGTCGTATGAAGTTCCTGTCGAACCTCAGGTTTTTGAGCCATCGATTCTCCCTCCATGGCCAAACTCTGAACGACTCCCAGACAACCCGTCCCCAACATTAAGGCACAAAATGTAGTAAGTGGTTTCATGACAGCCTCCCTCCACGACAAATACATGCGACTGGATATCTTATCGTGTGTCATTGGTTACTTATCTTTGGGATATTGCAAGGCTCATTCCCTCCTCTCATATGTTTTTTTTCATGAACAACATCAAGCGTTTAGAGAACCCCC
>DOFS01000398.1:2572-6685 GCA_003523945.1 Nitrospiraceae bacterium
AAAAACCCTGTAGGGAGATAAATGCAGATTGGCGGGGGACGAAAAAAAGGCCCCTTCCCCTAAAGAGAAGAAGAGGCCTCCTGAAAGATGCCTTAATCCCGACGTTCGATCAGCTCAAACATCAAACCACAGTTTGAGATCACAGAGAACAAAAGAAGTCTGAGAAAAAGCAATCCTCAATGGTCATGGATGACTTTTCTTTTTCTCTCCATCATGACCAGGGGATTTTTCCTGATACTCTCCATGGTGGGTTTTACCTTGGGGTGTATCTCCTCCATGATAGACCATTCCCTCCATTTGCTCACGCAGCCGTGATTGGAATTGCTCATATTGCTCAGGAGACAACACCTCTTTTACTTTTAAAAGCACTTTGACCCGAAACATCATCATTTTTTTTTGCAATAGGCTAATTTCATCCACCTTGGCCGTAATCGCGGCCATATCCGCCTGCTTGGCATCCGTGAGCGTCCCCAGATCCACCATGGCGACCCGTATATCGGCTCCATTTTGAATCATGGTTTTCCGATACTCCAGCTCGAGCGGATGCAACTGATTGATCTGTTCATCGGAAAGACCCAACTGCTCCTTCATGGCCAACGGCGATAGGCCGCCATGCGGTCCCGTCCCCCCATGATCACCATTCCCATAGCCCATTCCCGCATGAGACTGCTTCCCATGTGGATTCCGGTCACTGCCGGGATCCGCTACCACTAAAGACCCTGTTCCCCCGGTCACCAGTGCCACAAATCCCAGGACCATCACGGCGTTTTTGTAACCCTGCATACTCGAATCCCCCTTCCAAAAATGAAAAATAAGTCCATGCAAGAACATTGAAATTCCTGTTTCACATCATCAATACCTCACTACCTCGCTACATCCCGAATCCAATTTTTTTAGTATAGCAAACTTAGGGGCAAAGTTGGGCTGAAGATCACGAGCAAGGTATACTAGGAAGATGCAAAAATTCACGGGAGTGACATCTTTTCTAGGAGAAAGAAGGTGACATGCAGGATTATTTACCAGGGCTAGCAGGGGTTCCTGCGGCAAAATCAACAATCAGTTATGTGGATGGACTCCAGGGGATTCTGGAATATCGCGGCATTCCCATTGAGGAGCTTGCCACCCGAAGCACCTTTACCGAAACCGCGTTTTTATTATTATTCAACCGGCTTCCAAGCCAAACAGAACTCGCCCGCTTTCACGAAGATCTCACGCACCATCGACGGATTAAATATCGCATCACTGATCTTCTGAAATGCCTCCCCGAACATGGTCACCCGATGGATGCCCTGCAGGCGGCGGTAGCCGCCTTGGGCATGTTTTATCCCGTGCCGGATGTCCGGGATGACGCCACCCGGTATTGGACCGCCGTCCGCCTCATCGCTAAACTCCCCACCATCGTCGCGGCGTTTGCCCGCCTGCGCCATGGTGATGAGCAGATCCAACCACGCGACGACCTTTCCTTCGCCGAAAACTTTTTGTACATGCTCACCGAAAAAATCCCTGAGCCTGACATTGCCAGGATGTTTGATATCTGTTTGATTCTCCATGCCGAGCACACGATGAACGCCTCGACGTTTAGTGGACTGGTGACGGCCTCAACCCTGGCCGACCCGTTTACGGTGATCGCCTCAGCCATTGGAACCTTAGAAGGCCCGTTGCATGGCGGCGCCAATGAGGCCGTCATACACATGCTGGAGGAGATTGGAACTATTGAGGGCATTCCTGCATATCTGGACCACAAATTTTCGATGAAGCAAAAAGTTATGGGGTTCGGGCATCGGATTTATAAGGTCAAGGACCCCCGTGCCACCGTGTTACAAGAGTTCGCTCAACAATTGGATACCCGACCGGACGGTAATTCCTTATTCAGCATCGCCAGGGCGGTTGAGCACGAAATGGAACAACGAGTGGGCCCCAAAGGCATTCGGCCCAACGTAGATTTTTACTCCGGCATCATTTACCATCGGATGGGCATTGACACTGATTTATTCACTCCTGTCTTTGCCATGGCGAGGGTGGCTGGGTGGTTAGCGCACTGTTTTGAACAATATCAGGATAATCACTTGTTCCGGCCTGACCAGATTTATGAAGGCCCACGCCATCGTACTTATCAATCAGTGGAAACCCGTGAGACCTTATCCACCTAGTCGGGTCACGAACCCGGCCGACGTCATCGCTGCCCGAATCTCCGTGCCACGCATCTTTACTTGAGTATGATGGCCTCTTCCTTTTCCTATGATGTGCTCGTCATTGGTGCCGGTCTGGCGGGAATGCGGGCGGCTCTTGCCGCGCATAACCAAGGGGCTTCTGTCGCCCTTCTAACCAAAGTTCATCCGGTGCGCAGTCATTCCAATGCCGCGCAAGGCGGCATAAATGCCGCACTGACGGACCGGGGGGACAACTGGGAAGACCATGCCTTCGAAACGGTCAAAGGCAGTGATTACCTGGGCGACCAGGACGCGGTTGAAGTCCTCGCTCAAGAAGCCGGCCAGGATATTATCGCCTTGGAACATATGGGGGTCATCTTTAACCGAAATGAGGAAGGCCGCCTCGGTACCCGCAGATTCGGTGGCCAAAAACGCGCACGAACCTTTTTTGTGTCAGATTTTACCGGTCAGGCGATGCTTCATGTGCTCTATGAACAAACCATGGAGGCAAACATCCCCGTCTATGAAGAATGGTTTGTGACCTCTCTCGTAAAAGACGACCAGGGCCGCTGTGCCGGAGTGGTGGCCTTTGAAATTCGCACAGGAACATTCGCGCTTTTTCAGGCCAAAGCCGTGATCATGGCTACAGGCGGCTTAGGGCGCGTATACGAACCCAGCACCAATGCCTTGATTTGTACAGGCGATGGCATGGCTGTGGCCTACCGGGCTGGCGCCCCGTTGATGGACATGGAGATGGTGCAATATCACCCGACGACACTGAAGGGGAAGGGCTTATTGATAACGGAAGCTGCCAGGGGGGAAGGGGCCTATCTCCTCAATAGCAAAGGAGAGCGCTTCATGGAACGCTATGCGCCCAACATGCTGGAGCTGGCTTCACGGGATGTCGTCTCCCGGGCGGAGCAAATCGAAATCAATGAAGGGCGTGGTATCAAAGGCTGCGTCCTGCTTGATTGCAGGCATTTGGGAAGAGCCTATCTTCAGGAGCGCCTTGGACAAATCTATGCCGAGGCCAAAACATTTGCCAACATTGATTTAGCCGAAGAGCCGTTACCCATCCGACCGGGGATGCATTACCAAATGGGGGGCATCAAAACCGACACCGAAGGCCGATGTTGGGATGTTCAGGGACAATGGTCAGGGGTACCAGGGCTTTTCGCGGCGGGAGAAACCGCCTGCGTCAGCTTGCACGGGGGCAACAGGCTGGGCGCCAATTCATTGTTGGACACCGTGGTGTTTGGGCGTCGCGCAGGGACTTGTGCCGCCGAGTATGCTAAGACGATCCCTTCTTTTACCATTCACGAAGGCGCGTTGGACACAGATAAACAGCTGGTGGCCGCCATCGTGTCACGGAAAGGTCCGGGAGAACGGGCGGCCGCGTTGCGTTTAGAAATGGGTACCACCATGAACCGGTATGTGTCGGTCTTTCGTGAGCAGGACGGCCTGGAGACCGCCCTCCAACATATCACGACACTCAAGGCACGTTGGCCGGACATTACGATTCAGGATAAAGGGCAGGTGTTTAATACCGGATTGATCGCGGCACTGGAACTGGGGTTTATGCTGGACTGTGCGGAAGCCATTATTGTGGGAGCGCTCACCAGACAGGAAAGCCGAGGGGCCCACTTTCGGACGGATTATCTTGATCGGGACGATGAACATTGGCTGAAACATGTGTTGCTCTCTCATAAGCCGGAATATCCACCCCTCGTCGAATATTTACCTGTGCGGATTACCCGATGGCAACCTCAAATCCGTGTCTATTAATAGGGTCAAATGACATATAGTGGTGTCTACAGGACCGGATGCGCGGTGTGAGCCTCCCGTCAACGGCTTAAAGGAGATATACTGGTAGTATAAGCCCAGGAAAAACCCCACTGATGCACACCACTCTTCGCATACGCCGTTTTAATCCCGAACATGACCGCCCCTCCTCATATTTTCA